>NZ_JAMRYM010000007.1:0-67238 GCF_023743255.1 Rathayibacter rubneri
GAGCACCACCGCGCCGGCCGCGCGCAGCCGTGCCACGGTCGTCGCGTCCTCGGCCGGGTCGTACGCGAATGCCGGGCAGGCGGCCGTCGTCGGCAGGCCCGCCACGTCGATGTTGCCCTTCACGGCGAAGAGCAGCCCCGCGAGCGGGAGCGCCGGATCGACCGCGGCGAGCTCGGCCGCCACCTCGGCCTCGGGACGGAGCACGATGAACGCCTCCGGGCGGGAGCGCAGCCGACCGTAGCGCTCGGCGACGTGCGCCGCGGGATCCTGGATCGTCATGCCGCTGCCTCCTCGGCGATCGGTTCGAGGACGACGAGCACAGCGCCCGCCGCCACCTGGACGCCCACCTCGGCGACGACCTCGACCACGCGGCCGGTCGTCGGAGCGGTGACGAGCGCCTCCATCTTCATCGCCTCGAGGGCGACGAGGGTCTGACCGGCCTCGACGAGGTCGCCGACGGCCACATCGAGGCGGAACACCGTCGCGACGAACGGCGCCTCGACCGCCTCGCAGCCCTCGGGCACGACGACCGCCGGCCCGTCGGCGGGAGCGGGCACCGCGTCCTCGCGGTCGAACTCGCCCGACGCCCGCCACGCGTCGCGCTCGGCGCCGAACGCCGCGGCCTGCCCCTCGCGGAACTCCGCGATCCCCGACGCGTTCTCGGCGAGGAACTCCTCGTACTCGGCGAGCGAGAACTCGCCCTCCTCGATCCGCAGCGGCAGCCGCCCGGCGGCCATCTCGGCGCGCAGCTCGAGCAGCTCCTCCGGCTCGACCGGGTACCAGCGGATGCGGTCGAAGAACCGCAGCAGCCACGGCACGCCCTCCTCGAACGCCCCGGCCTGGTGGTGCGTCGACCAGATCGGCACGGTGCGGCCGACGAACTGGTAGCCGCCCGGGCCCTCCATCCCGTAGATGCAGAGGTACGCGCCGCCGATGCCGACGGCGTTCTGCGGGGTCCAGGTGCGCGCCGGGTTGTACTTGGTGGTCACCAGGCGGTGCCGGGGGTCGAGCGGAGTCGCGACGGGCGCGCCGAGGTAGACGTCGCCGAGACCCAGCACCAGGTACTCGGCCTCGAACACCGTGCGGTACACGTCGTCGACGCTCTCGAGCCCGTTGATGCGGCGGATGAACTCGATGTTCCAGGGGCACCACGGAGCGTCGTCCCGCACGCCCGCCATGTAGCGGCGGATCGCCTCGCGCGTGGACGGGTCGTCCCACGCCAGCGGGAGGTGGACGGTGCGACTCGGGACGCGGAGGTCCGCGGTGGCGGGCAGCACCGCCTCCGCCGCGAGGACCGCCTCGGCGATCGCCTCGGTGCTCGTGGTGCGGGGGTCGAAGTGCACCTGAAGCGAGCGGATGCCCGGCGTCAGCTCGATCACCCCGGGCAGTCCCGCGGCCTCGAGCGTCTCGGCGATCGCGTGCACCCGCATGCGGGAGGCGATCTCGAGGCTCATCTCGCCGACCTCGACGAGCAGGTTCGCGTCTCCGCTGCGCCGAAGCACCACCGAGGGCGCGCCGTCCCGGGCGGGCAGGCGGTGCAGGACGCCCTCGTCCTCGACGGCGGCGCGACCTGCGGAGGGCACGTCGAGCGGCGCGTCGAGCAGTCCCGCGGCCTGGGCGGAGGTGACCGGCACGAAGCGCACCGTGTCGCCCGGACGGAGCTGGCCCAGGCGCCACAGGTGCCCGGTCGCGACGGTCGCGGGGCAGGTGAATCCGCCCAGGCTCGGGCCGTCGGGTCCCAGCAGGATCGGCAGGTCGCCCGTGTAGTCGACGGCGCCCACCGCGTACGGGGTGTCGTGGATGTTCGAGGGGTGCAGCCCCGCCTCCCCGCCGTCCGGACGCGCCCAGCGCGGCTTCGGGCCGACCAGCCGGACCCCGGTGCGCGCCGAGTTGAAGTGCACGCTCCAGTCGGTGTCGTAGAAGACGGCCATGTCCTCCTCGGTGAAGAAGTCCGGAGCGGCGTGCGGGCCCTCGAGGGCCGCGATCGCCCACGCGGTGGGGAACTCGGGCCGCGCTGCCGGCGGTACCGGAGCGACCGGGTGCGCGGTCGCGGGCGTCCTGATCCCGAGGACGTCGCCCGGGGCCAGCGCGCGCCCGGCGTGGCCGCCGATCGCGCCGAGGTCGAAGGTGCTCGCCGACCCGAGGATCAGCGGCACGTCGAGACCGCCCTCGACCAGCAGGTACATCCGCATGCCGCGCTCGGCCGTGCCGATCGCGAGCACGCCGCCGGCGGGGACCTCGACCGGCTCCCACGCGGCGACCGGCGCGCCGTCGAGCGTCGCCGGGGCGGGGGCGCCCGTCAGCACGACGCGGGCCGCGCTGTGGAAGCGGAGGGTCGGCCCGCTCATCGTGATCTCGAGGCCGGGCGCCGAGGCGGGGTTCCCGAGCGCCTCGTTGCCCAGCCGGAACGACAGCGCGTCCATCGGCCCCGACGGCGGGATGCCGACCGGCCAGTAGCCGAGGCGGCCGGGCAGGTCCTGCACCGTGGTGAGCATGCCGCCCTTCAGCACCTCGAGGCGCGGACTGGCGTCGCGGATCCCGTCGAGGGTCGCGGTGGAGTGCTCGGCGGCGAGCACCGACGGCTCGGCGGCGATCGCGCGCAGGAGGCCGGTGTTCGTGGCGATGCCGTCCACGCGGGTCGCTGCGAGTGCCTCGCCCAGCGCGGCCCAGGCGGCCGCGCGGTCCTCGCCGTGCACGATCAACTTCGCCAGGAGCGGGTCGTAGGCCGTCGAGACCTCGCTGCCGGCGCGGATCCAGCCGTCGATCCGCGCTCCGTCCGGGTACTCGACGGCGGTGATCGTGCCCGAGCTCGGCACGTTGCCGAGGTCCGGGTTCTCGGCGTAGAGGCGGGCCTCGACGGCCGCGCCCGACGGCTCCGGCACTGCGTCCAGGAACGACGTCTCGCCCTGCGCGAGGCGCAGCATCCACTCGACGAGGTCGATGCCGTAGCGCGACTCCGTCACCGGGTGCTCGACCTGCAGGCGCGTGTTGACCTCGAGGAACGCCGCCTCCTGCCGCACGGGGTCGTAGATGTACTCGACGGTGCCGGCGCTGCGGTAGCCCGCGTCGGCGCAGAGCCGGGCCGACGCCTCCGCGATGCCGGTGCGCACGGACTCGGGCAGATCGGGTGCGGGACTCTCCTCGATCACCTTCTGATTGCGGCGCTGGAGCGAGCAGTCGCGGTCGCCGAGGGTGAGGACGCGGCCGAGGCCGTCGCCGAACACCTGCACCTCGACGTGGCGCGCGCGCTCGACGAGCCGCTCGAGGAACACGCCGGCGGAGGAGAAGCCGGCCTCGGCGAGGCGGCGCACCTCGCGCCACGCCGTGCGCAGCTCGGTCTCGTCGCGGCAGGCGCGCATGCCGATGCCGCCGCCCCCCGCGGTCGCCTTGAGCATCACGGGGTAGCCGATCCGGGCCGCCTCCAGCGCGGCGTGGTCGGCGTCCTCGAGCAGGCCGGTTCCGGCGAGCATCGGCACTCCGGCGCGTTCGGCGGCGTCGCGCGCGGTGTGCTTGGCGCCGAAGATCTCGAGCTGCTCGGGGGTCGGTCCGACGAAGACGATCCCGGCGGCCTCGCAGGCGCGGGCGAAGTCCGCGTTCTCGCTGAGGAACCCGTAGCCGGGATGGATCGCGCCGGCGCCGGTCGCGCGGGCGGCCTCGAGGATCCGGTCGATCCGCAGGTAGCTCTCGCTCGCGGCCGCCGGGCCGATCCGCACGGCCTCGTCGGCGAGGGCGACGTGGGCGGCGCCGAGGTCGGCGTCGGAGTGGACGGCGACGGTGCGCAGCCCGATCCGCTTCGCCGTCCGCAGGATCCGGACCGCGATCTCGCCGCGGTTGGCGACCAGCAGGGTGTCGAAGCTCATCGCGCGGCCACTCCGTCGAAGACGATCATCTCGGCGCGCGAGGGGTCGAATCCGTTGCAGGGGTTGTTGATCTGCGGGCAGTTCGAGACGACCACGAGGGTGTCGCGCTCGGCGCGCAGGGTGACGCTCAGGCCGGGGGAGGAGATGCCGTCGACGATGCCGAGCGCGCCGTCGGGATCGACGGGCACGTTCATGAACCAGTTCACGTTCGAGACCTGGTCGCGCTTGCCCATCCCGTGGCGCGAGAGCTCGGCGACGAAGTTCTCGGCGCAGGCGTGCTGGGAGTAGGTGTGGAAGCCGTAGCGGAGGGTGTTGCTCTCCTTCGAGCAGGCGCCGCCGAGAGTGTCGTGGCGCTCGACGTCGGTCGCGATCACGCTCAGCAGTGGGCGGTGCTCGGCGTCGCGCAGCACCGAGCCGGTGGTGAGGTAGACGCTCGTCTGCGCCTGCAGGGTGGCCGCCGCCGAGTACGCGGTGCGGTCCTCGGCGTCGTACGCGAGGAAGTCGACGGCCTGGTTGCCGTCGACGTCGACGATCACGAGGACCTCGCCTGCTCGCAGCACGCGTGACCAGGGCGCGCGGGCGGCGACGGTCTCGCGATGGATCTCGGTGCCGTGGTCGGTGCTCATGCGATGCCCCTCGCCTGCAGGAAGTCGTCGGTGTTCAGGAACGCGCGGCGCCCCTCCGGAGTGGCGGAGCGGAGCGGATCGTCCGGCCCCGCCGGCTCGCCGCGCCAGGCGAGGACGTCGACGGGTCCGCACGAGTACGCCGGCCGGGGGTCGAGAGGATGCGCGGTGTTCGCCAGGAGGACGATCGCCGGCATCTCGAGGCGCAGGACGACCGAGCGGCCCGGCCCGGCGCTGCCGAGGAACTCGGGGGAGCCGTCCGCGCGGATCCGCACGCCCTGGAAGTACGAGACGCTCGGCGCGAGGTCCCGGCGGCCGAGCCCCTGCTTCGCGGCGCCCAGCAGCAGCAGCTCGCGGCCCGCCGGGGAGGGCCCCTGCGGGGAGCCGTCGCCGTAGCGCTCGACGTTGCGGGCGAGCGCGGTGGTTCCGAAGATCGTGTCGTGGTGGCCGGAGTCGTCGGCGACGGTGCTCGCGAGCACGCGGCCCTGATCGCTCAGCAGCAGCTGCCCGGCGCCGGCGTAGACCTGCCACTGCACCTTCACGGTGTCGGCGACGTTGAGGCGCTCGTGCGTGCCGGCGGCGCTGTAGAGCAGGAGAGAGACGCAGGCGTCGCCGGTGACGTCGGTCAGGCGGAGATGCGTGCCGCGGGCGAGGGCCCGGTGGGCGTAGCCGCCGCCGGCGATCCGCTCGGACCAGCGCAGGTCCTCCGCTGCGACGCCGGCCGGAGGATCGGCGTGCAGGCTCGCGGGCACGAGCGGGCCCGTCTCGGCGGCCGTGCCCTCCTGGGCTCGGGCGTGCGCACGGGCGCCCGCCGTGGTGGAGGTGGTCGATGCGGTCATCGCTCTGCGCCTTCTCTCGGTGGTGCTCCGAGTCGCCCGGGCTTTCTGTCGGTCGACAGGAAGTCGATCACGGGCCGGTGTCACGGGCGTGACCCCGGTGTTGCGATCGTGTTTCGGGCGCGGCGGGCGCCCTCGCCGCCGTCCTCCAGAAGTTGCGGTAAGCGCGCGCGGTCACCGCAACTTGTGGAGGGGCACGGAGTGGTGGCCTCGCCGTCCTCCAGAAGTTGCGGTAAGTGCGCGCCGTCACCGCAAGTTCTGGAGGGGCGCGGTTCCGTCTCCGGTCGCTCCGGCGGGCGGTGGCGACTCGGGCTGTCGCCCTTCCGGAGAAGTTGCGGGAAGTGCGCGCCGTCACCGCAGCTCTTGGAGGGGCGCGGAGTGGTGGCTGCGCTGTCCTCCAGAAGTTGCGGGAAGTGCGCGCCGTCACCGCAGCTTCTGGAGGAGGGCGGAGGAGAGCGCGGCAGGGACCCCGGCCGGACCGGCAGCGCGCCGCTGCTACCGTCGAGCGCATGGCCAGCGCACCCACCGGACGGCCCCGCGCCTCCGGAGCCTCGCTCACCGGCCTCGGCACGCGCGCCGACATCCTCGCCGCCGGCGCCGCGCTCTTCTGCACCGAGGGCTTCGGCAGCACGAGCACTCACGCGATCGCGGCGGCGGCCGGGATCCGCCAGGCGTCGCTCTACCACCACTTCGCGGGCAAGCACGCGGTGTTGCTCGAGCTCCTGCTCGGCACCGTGCAGCCCTCGCTCGACGCGGCCGCGCAGCTCCTGGCGCGCGACGAGTCCCCCGCGGCGCGGCTGTGGGCGCTCTGCGTGTCGGACGTGCGGCTGCTCTCGGCGGGCGAGCACAACGTCGGCGCCCTCTACCTGCTGCCCGAGCTCGGCGACGAGCGGTTCGCCGCGTTCCGCGAGCGGCGCTCCGAGCTCGAGACCGCCTACCGCACGCTCGTCGCGGCGTGCGGAGCCGACGACGTCGAGGTCGGAGCGGGGCTCGTGCTCGCCCTCGTCGAGAACGTCATCCTGCAGCGCCGGCGACCCGGCGTCGACCTCGAGCGCCAGGGCGAGGCCGTGGCGCTCGCCGCCCTGCGCGTGCTCGACCTCGACCGCGCGGACGTCGCGGAGGCGCTCGCCGCAGGCCCCGGACTCCTCGCGCACCTGCGCTGACCCGCCGACCCGCCCACTCCTCGAAAGTCGTCGTACTCGGCCCTCGAGTACGACAACTCTTGGACACCCGCCCGCGCGTCCAGGCATCTGCGCGCGAGCGGCCCGACCACTCCTCCGAAGTCGTCGTCCTCGCCCCTCCAGCACGACAACTTCTGGATACTCGCCCGCGGGTCCGCGCAGCGGCACCTGAGCGGCCCGTCCACTCCGCGGAAGTTGTCGTACTCGGCCGTCGAGTACGACAACTTTCGGACACTCGCCTGCGCGTCCGCCCCTCCGCGCCGCGCCTGCTAGGCCACTCCGCACAAGTTGTCGTACTGGGGCCTCGAGTACGACAACTTCCGCGTACTCGACCGCGGCGCCCCGCCACCCGGCCGCCGCCCCGCGCGCCGGAGTTAACGCGATCGTTGCACGCCCGAAAAACTCGGCGCCTCCGGGCGCGGCAGGATCCGTGTCTATCAACCGATAGAAACACCCCGCCGCACCACCGAGCATCCTGGAGCACGCATGATCATCCTCGGAGTGGGGATCACCGTCCTGGTGGTCCTGGCCGTCGGCATCGCGGTCGCCCGCAAGATCGACGGCGACAGCGCCAACTACCTCGTCGCGGGCCGCCGCCTGGGCATCCCGCTCGTCGCGGTCTCGCTCACCGCCGCGGCGGTCGACTCCAACGCCACCGTCGGCAACACCGACCTCACCTCGCAGTTCGGCTTCTGGGCGGGCGCCTCGCTCGCCATCGGACTCGCGATCTGCCTGCTCATCACCGGCCTGTTCCTGGCCAGGCCCATGAACGCGATGAAGCTCTTCACGCTCGCCGACTTCTTCCGGATGCGCTACGACCGCACCACCGAGATCGTCGCGTCGGTGATCATGGTGCTCTCGTTCACGATCCTGCTCGCGGGCAACCTCGTCGCCTGCGGCTTCCTGCTCGAGCGCTTCGCTGCGATCCCCTACGCCTGGGGCGTGATCCTCTCGGTCGCCCTCGTGCTGACCTACACGATCGCCGGCGGTCTGTTCTCGGACGCCTACACGGCCGCGATCCAGACCGTCATCACCGTCGTCGCCGCGGTCTCGCTGCTCGTGTGGGTCGCGCTGGCCTACGGCATCGTGATCCCCGAGGGCATGGGACCGTTCGACTTCGAGCAGCTGACCGACCCGGCCATGGGCGCTCCCGTGAACTGGGCCACGCTCGTCGCACTCGGCATCGGCGATCTCGTCGCCATCGACTTCATGCAGCGGATCTTCGGCGCCAAGTCGCCCGAGGTCGCCCGTCGCGCGTGCTTCGCCGCCGCCGCCGGCACCGCGGCCATCGGCACGATCTTCGCGATCGTGGCGCTCACCGCGAGCGCCGTCCTGGGCATCACGGCGGCCGACGGGCCGATCCTGTTCACCCTGCTCGACGACTACGCGCCGCCGCTCATCGCGATCCTGGTGCTCTCGGGAGTCGTGGCCGCCTCGTTCTCGACCGCGTCCGGAGCGATCCTGGCCACGTCGGCGATCGTCGTGCGCAACGTCCTCTCGGTCCGCCGCCACACCGGCGCCGGTGCGGATCCGCTGCTGAAGTGGACCCGCGTCGCGATGATCCCCATCGTGATCCTCGGATCGTTCCTGGCGATCAGGGTGAGCCAGACCGGCATCCTGCTGACCCTCGCCTTCGACCTCATGCTCGCGTGCCTCGCGGCGCCGTTCCTCATCGGGCTCTTCTGGAAGCGCCCCGGGGTGACGGCCGCGCTCGTCGCGGCGGGCGTCGGCTTCGCCGTGCGGATCGTGTTCCTGGCGCTCACCCCGACGCTCTACGGAATGCCGAACGACATCCTCTACGTGCCGAACGACCTGATCGGAGCCGGCTTCGACGGCTACGCCACGCTCGTCGCGGCGGCGATCGGGTTCGGGACCTTCGTGGTCGTCGGGCTGCTCGCTCCGCGCTCCTCCCGCGAGCTCGACGGCGAGCGCACCGTGCGCCGCGAGCTCGACGAGGAGCAGTCCGGAGTCCTCGAGCCCGCGGGCGTCTGACGCGCACCGGCCCCCACCGCCGGGGTGCCCCGCCGAGCGCGGGCGCACCCCGGCGTCGCCGGTCACGCCGGCAGCGGGAGCAGGACGGTCGGCGCGGGAGCCGCCTCGCGGCCCTCGAACGCCACGGGCTGGCAGACCATCAGGTAGTCGCCGGGCTCCACGCGTGAGAGGTCCGCGTTCTCGAGGATCACGATGCCCGCGCCGCAGAGCGCGACGTGTGTCGGCCACTCCTCGGTGTGGGCGGGCGCCTCCATGGTCATGTAGTCGATCCCCGCGAACAGCACTCCGCGCTCGACGAGCCACTGCGCGCCGCTCGGACCGAGTCCGACCCAGGTCTCGGACTTCGTCGTCCGGGTCAGCGCGTCGACCGAGTTGCGGGTGCGGAACAGCACGCGCTGCGCCCCGTCGGCACCGGCCGCGGCGAGGTCGTCGGCGGTGATCTCCTCCTCGACGTGGCGCAGATCGAGCACGCGGACCGGGCCGACGACGCTGTCCAGCGCGATCTCGTCGACGGTCGCGCCGCCCGGCACGAAGTGGGACGGCGCGTCGACGTGCGTCCCTGTGTGGGCGCCTATCAGCCAGCGCGAGACGTCGGAGGGGTAGCCGTCCTCGATCCGCTCGACCATCTCGTAGGTCGGGCGCCGGCCCCAGTGCAGCATCTCGGTGCTGATCGGGATGTTCAGGGGGATCGCGCCGGACATGTGCTCCTCCGTCGTGCAGAATGGATTCCGTTCCCTCCATATTGGATCCAATCTCTGCCGACCGCAAGGAGACCCGGTGCCCACCGTCCGCGACTGGACCGCCTCGCTCCCGCTCCTCGGTCCGCCCGAGCGACTCGTGCCGCTCGTCGTGGGCTGGGAGCCGATCCCCGAGTCGATCTCGCTGCGCGGCGGCGACCCCGCCCGATTCCTGCTCGAACCGGTCACCGCCGCCGCGATCGTCCATCCGGGCGGCTGGATCCTGATCGACGGCGGCTTCGACCTCGCGAAGGTGCGCGATCCCGCGCTGCGGGCGGCGCACTACGACTACGAGAGCTACACCGCCGTCGTGCCGCCCGGCGACGCCCTGGCCGAGGGGATCGCCGCGGCCGGCCTGCGCTGGGAGGACCTCGCGCTCTGCGCCCTCTCGCACCTGCACCTCGACCACACCGGTGGCCTGCGGCTGGTCCCCGCCGGCATGCCCGTCGCGCTGCAGCGCCGGGAGTGGGAGTGGCTCGCCGAGGGCATCGGCCGGCGCGAGACGGTGGTCCCCGCGGATCTCCTCGACGCCGACGTCGAGCTCCTGCTGCTCGACGGCGACACCGCGCTCGCCCCCGGAGTGACGGCGCTCGACACCCGTGGGCACACCCCGGGCCACCAGTCGTTCCGGGTCGAGCTCGGCGAGACCGCGATCGTGCTCGCCTGCGATGCGGCCGACCTCCGCCGCAACCTCGACGAGCGCACACCCTGCGGCTGGACCGCGCGCCCCGGTGATGCGGACGCGGCTCAGGCGTCGATCGACCGCCTCGCCGACCTGGCCGCGCAGGCCGCGACCGAGGTCTGGCCGGGGCACGACCCCGAGCACGACTACTCGACGCGCTCCCGCTGACCCCCGCTCCCTGCGAGGTCGCCCCGAGGCCGTCGCGGAGCCGGCGCCCGTCGATCCGTCGCGAACGGATGTCCGAGCGGGTCGATCCGTCGAGAACGGTCCTGCGTTCCCGCCGCGGCCGCCGTTCGTGACGGATCGATGACCGCTGGGGAGCCGGGGCGCCGTTCGTGACGGATCGGCGGCTCGCGCGGGTCGCCGGCCGCCGTTCGCGACGGATCGACGCGGGAAGCCGGTCAAGCCCCTCCCGCCCGCGCGGCGGCTCCGCTTGTCTGGAGACCGTGGGGACGACGCAGCACGCCTGGACGACGGCGCGGAGACGGCTCGCGCGCGAGCGCGCCCACCAGGGCGGCTTCCTGATCGGCATCGCGCTGATGGCCGCCGTCGACGAGATCGTGTTCCACCAGATCCTCGGCTGGCACCACTTCTACGACCGCTCCACGCCCGCGATCGGACTGCTGTCGGACGGGCTGCTGCACGCGGTCGAGGTCGTCGCGCTCGTCGCGGGGTTCTTCCTGCTGCTGGATGCGCGGCGTCGTTCGGCACTGCGGGCGGGCGTCGCGGTGGCGGGCGGTCTCACCGGCGCGGGGCTCTTCCAGCTCTGGGACGGCGTCGTCGACCACAAGCTCCTCCGCGTGCACCAGGTCCGTTACGAGGTCGACCTGCTGCCGTACGACGTGGCCTGGATCGTCTCGGGTGCGGTGCTGCTCGTCGCGGGGGTCGTGCTGTCGGTGCGCGCGCGGCGGGCCGCGTGACTCCGCACGACCACCCCCTGCTCGCTCCCGGGCTGCTGCTGAGCCTGCCCCTCGTCGTCGCGGCGGCGCTCGCCGTCGGAGCGAGGCGGGCCGAGTCCCGTCGCGGCCGTCCCTGGCCGGTGCGCCGGCTCCTCCTGCTGCTCTCGGGCCTCGGCGTCGCGATCGCCTCGCTGACCGGCCCCGTCGCGCAGTGGGCCCACGCGGATCCGCGGGGCGCGATGCTCTCGCACCTCGCCCTGGGCCTGCTCGCGCCGCTCCTGATCATCACCTCGGCACCGGTCACCCTCGCTCTCCGCGCCCTCGACGTCACCGCCGCCCGGCGCCTGTCGCGGGTGCTGCGGAGCCGCCCCGCCCGCGTCCTCGCGCATCCGATCCCCGCGGTGCTGCTCTCGACGGGCTCCCTGTGGCTCGTGCACGCGACGGGCCTGCTCGAGGCCGCGCACGCGGATCCGCTGCTGCACGCTCTGCTGGGCGTGCACTTCCTCGCCTCGGGCTGCCTGCTCGCCGCCGCGCTCGTCGGCGTCGACCCGGCGCCGCACCGCGCGTCGTTCGGGCTGCGGTTCGGAGTGGTCCTCGGCAGCATCGCCGCGCACGCCCTGCTCGGCACGACCCTGTACGCGGAGGCGGCGAGCGACGTCGAGCGCCAGGCGGCGCAGCTCCTGTACTACGGAGGCGACCTGCTCGAGCTCGCGCTCGTCACGGTGCTCCTCGCCCAGCAGTACGCGGCGACGGCCCCCGGACGGACGCGCAACCCCCTCCGTCGCCGCCCGGCGCATCCGTAGAGTCGCCGGATGCTGCTGATCTTCGGAACCCGCTCGGTCGAGGACGTCCTGCGCGTGCTCGTCTTCGTCTGCCGCATCTGCGGAGTGCGCGACGAGCAGCGCGTGATCCGGAGCCGGACGAGGCTGTCCCTCTTCTTCGTCCCGCTGTTCACGGTGTCGTCGCGGTACCTGCTCGAGTGCAACAACTGCGGCACGGTCTCGCGCATCACGAAACAGGAGGCCGAGGGCACGGTCCGCTGGGCGGGCAACTCGGACGCCTGACGCGGGTCGAGCGGGCGCGGATCGGGCCCTGCGTCGCACTGAGCGCCTGTTCCGCGTCCACTCGTGGCCCGGGCCTCGAGGTGCATTCACCGCCGGGAGAGCGACCACTAAGGGGCTGGAGCTCTCCTCAGCGATCTCGAGTCGGCACCCGCGCTGAGTTCAGCGCCGGCTCCGCATTCCGTCTGCGAGCGCTCGCGGATCCGGCGAAAGCGGCGAAAGTTCTCCGCGCGGTGCCGTCATTCGCTCCCGGTAGTGCTTCTTTGTTGAAGAAAGGCCTTTCTGAGCTTTCCCTCACAGTCCCGTTCTCGGGAGGCGCAGCGCCCTAACGTGGAGCACGTCGACGTGATGTCCACGTCAACACATCGAAGGAGACGACCATGCAGAGCCGCACCCGCCACTCCCTCCGCACCCTGCTCGCTGCCGCCGCGACCGCGGGCCTCGCCCTCACCGCCGTCGGCACGACCGCCGCTCCGGCCGTCGCCGCCGAGGGCGAGATGACCTACACGCTCTACCAGGAGGCGAACCCGACGCCGGACCAGGCGGACGCGTACGCCCGGATCACGGCCGCGATGGACGCCGCCGTCGCCCGCTTCAACGCGCAGACCGACATCACGAAGGTGCTGAACGTCTACTACGAGCCGTCCGTCCCGACGGCCGACGCGGACGGCAACGGCAACGGCACCATCCGCTTCGGCGCCGATCGCCGGTACCAGGTGGAGGGCACCGCCCTGCACGAGATCTCGCACACAGTGGGAGTCGGAGTCACGGACGCCTTCTACGACAAGTGCTCGACGGGCGTCTGGTCCGGCCCGCAGGCCACCGCGCTCGTGAAGTCGTGGGACGGCCCCGAGGCCGAGCTCCGCTGCGCCGGCATCCACATCTACCCCTACGGGCTGAACTTCGACAACGAGTTCAGCGAGCTCGCCTTCGAGCGCCACGTGGAGGTCACCGAGGCGATGATCGCCGACGGGATGTAGTCGTCGCAGGACCGGAGCGGAGGGGCGTCGACCGCGGTCGGCGCCCCCCTCCGCCGGCTGCGACCCCGATGTGCGCCCCGATAGGGTGCACCGTCGACCCCGTTCGACCCGAGGAGACCCCGTGACCGTTCCGTTCGACCCGCTCGAGGACCTCGCCCTCGCCGACCTGCGCCGCAGGACGAGCCAGAAGTGGCGCGGCCACTCCGGCGACGTCCTCCCCCTCTGGGTCGCCGAGATGGATGTGCGCCTCGCTCCGCCCATCGAGGAGGCTCTGCACGCCGCCCTCTCGTCGGGTGACACCGGGTACGCCTCCGGGGCCGGCTTCTCGGCCCTCGCCGAGGCGGTCGCCTCCTTCGCGGCGGAGCGCTGGCGGTGGGACGGATTCCCGGTCGGAGCGACCCGCGTGTTCAGCGACGTGATGACGGGCATCGTCGAGGTGCTCGAGGTCAGCTCGTCGCCCGGCGATGCGGTCGTCGTCGCCTCGCCGGTCTACGCTCCGTTCTTCTCCTACATCGGCCACTCGGGTCGCGAGGTGGTCGAGACCCCGCTCTCGCTCGAGGGCAGGCTCGACCTCGATGCGATCGAGGAGGCGCTGCAGCGGCTGCGCGATCAGCGGCGCCGCACGGTCCTCCTCCTGTGCAACCCGCACAACCCGACGGGCACCGTCCCGACCCGCGCCGAGCTCGAAGGCGTGGCGGCTCTGGCACAGCGCTACGGCGTGCGGGTGCTGGCGGACGAGATCCACGGGCCGCTGACGCTGGCCGGCGCCGTCTTCACCCCGTACCTCTCCGTCGCGGGTGCCGACGACGCGATCGCGTTCACCTCGGCCTCCAAGGGGTGGAACCTCGCGGGCCTCAAAGCCGCGCTCGCCACGGCGGGTCCCGCGGCCGCCCGCGACCTGGCCGGCGTGCGCGCCGAGATCGACTACGCGCCCAGCCACCTCGGCGTCCTCGCGCACACGGTCGCGTTCCGCGAGGGGGGCGATTGGCTCGATGCCCTCCTCGCCTCCCTCGACCGCAGGCGCACGCTGCTGGGCGAGCTGCTCGCCGAGCACCTGCCGCAGCTGAGCTGGCGGCCGCCGGAGGGGACCTACCTCGCGTGGATCGACTGCCGCGCTCTGGCCCTCTCCGAGACCGGGCCGCGCGACTCGTTCGCCGTCGCCACCGATCTCGACGGGGCGGCACGGGTGTTCGCGGACGAGGCGGGAGTCGCTGTGAACAGCGGCCACATCTTCGGTCGCGGCGGCGCCGGCTTCATCCGGCTGAACTTCGCGACGTCCGCCGAGATCCTCACGACGGCCGTCTCGCGGATGGGTGACGCGGTTCGCGCGCCGGGCGCGCACTGACCTGACGCTCGACCCGCGCCGGGAGTCCTGTCCTCGTCAGCGACGGCCGCGATCGGTCCGGCACCCGGTCAGGTGGTGCCTCCGGGCACGAGCTCGAACCCGACCGTGCTCGGCGCCCGCTCGGCTCCGGCGTCGTCCCCGAGCGTCGAGAGGACGTTCGCGATCATCGTGCGCACCGGGGCGGTGGTGTCGAACGAGATCGTGGTCAGACGCGGCACGGTGACCTGCGAGAGCGGGGTGCGGTCCATGCCGATGAGGGCGACCTGACCGGGCACGTCGAAGGAGCGGATCCGGGCGGCCGAGAGGAGGCACGTGGCGACGTCGTCGTTGTAGCAGGCGATGCCGATCTCGGGGGGCGAGAGCCGATCGAGGGCCTGGAGCGCCTCGTCGAGATCGATCCCGAGGTGCACGACCTGCGGTTCCGGGAGCCCGGCGCGCCGGCACTCCTCGCGGACGCCCTCCTCGCGGCCCTGGCCGAACGGGTCCTGGCGGGCGTCGTGGAGACGGGCGACGGCGAGGCGGGAGGAGCCGCGTTCGATCAGGTGGCGGGCCTGGAGGCGGCCGATCTCGTGGTCGAAGCGGTCCTCGGAGTCGCGCCGAGGGTCGAAGGCGCGGACGCCGCGGCGCTCGAGGAGCTCGCGCTCCTCGGGGGTGAACGGGGTCAGCGAGATCACGGCGCGAGGCGCCATCCCCGAGACCAGGCGGCCGAGAGCGGCGGTGGAGCCGGTCGCGAGGCGCAGGACCAGCGTCAGGCCGTGCTCGGCGAGCTGCTCGGTGGCTGCGCCGAAGATGTCCTGCAGGTTGCCGCCGAAGGTCGTGTCGGGGATGAGCGCGATGACGAAATCGCTGGAGCCGGTCGCCAGGGCACGGCCGGCGGCCGACGGCTGGTAGTCGAGCTCTCGTGCGGCGTCGCGGACCCGCTCGATCGTCTGCGCGGAGAAGCGGGCGCCGCGCCCGTTCAGGATCTGGCTCACGGCTCCGCGCGAGACCCCCGCTCGGCGGGCGACGTCTTCGCTCCTGGTGGCCATTCAGCGTCTCCTGGGTCGATGCGGCAACTGCAGGATCAGCCTACCGAGGGAGTTGACGCGCGTTACCCGGCGTGATGGAATGCGTAACGCGCGATACCAGCGCACTCGACCCCTGCTGAAGCGAGACCTCGATGACGAGCACGACCGACTCCGACCTCCGGACCGACTCCGCCCCTCAGGGCTCCACCCGCACGCTGTTCACGCGCGGCTGGTCGTTCCGCACCAAGGTGACGGCCTTCGCCGAGCTCGGCGGCTCCTCCGCGGCCGACTGGACCGAGGTGCACCTGCCGCACGACGCGCTGATCGGGCAGACCCGTCGCGCCGACGTCCCGCGTGGTGAGACGAACGGGTACTTCCCCGGCGGTGCGTTCGAGTACCGCCGCACCTACACGGCGCCCGAGCAGGACGCCGGGTCGCTCGTGCTCCTCGAGTTCGACGGGGTCTACCGCGACGCCGGCGTGTTCGTGAACGGCGAGCTCGCCGGCCGGCACGCCTACGGGTACTCCCGCTTCACGGTGCGCATCGACCCCTACCTGCGCTTCGGCGAGGACAACGAGATCCGGGTCGAGTGCCGCACGGCTCTCGACAGCCGCTGGTACGCGGGAGCCGGCATCCACCGCGACGTGCACCTGATCGTGAAGCGCCCCGGGCGCCTCGCCCACGACGGCGTCCGCATCACGACCCCCCAGGTCAGCGCGACCGAGGCCCTCGTCGAGGTCGAGGCGCTGGTCGAGAACGCCGGCCCGCTCACCCGCACCTACCGGCTCGAGGTCGCCCTGCGCGACGACCGCGGGCTGCCCGTCGGCGCCTCCGGATCGCCGATCACCCTCCTCCCCGGCACGTCGGGCACCGTCCGCCGTCGCCTCCGTGTCGAGGATCCGGCGCTCTGGAGCGTCGATGAACCGCACCTCCACCACGCCCGCCTCGTTCTGCACGACGGCGACGAGGTCGTCGACACGGAGAACGTCACGTTCGGGATCCGCTCGCTCCAGCTCGATCCCACTCACGGTCTGCGGATCAACGGCGAGAGCGTGAAGCTCCGCGGCGCCTGCATCCACCTCGACAACGGCCCGCTCGGCGTGGTCTCGATGCTGCCCGCGGAGGAGCGCAAAGTAGCGATCCTCAAGGAGGCCGGCTTCAACGCCGTCCGCAGCTCGCACGCGCCGATGAGCAGCGCGCTGCTCGAGGCCTGCGACCGGCTCGGCATGCTCGTGATGGACGAGACGTTCGACATGTGGACCCAGGCCAAGTCCGACTTCGACTACGCCGCCGATTTCCCGGAGTGGTGGGAGCGCGACGTCGAGGCGATGGTCGCGAAGGACCGCCATCACCCCAGCGTCGTCTTCTACTCGATCGGCAACGAGATCCCCGAGACCGGCACTCCGATCGGCTCCACCTGGGGGCGCGCCCTCGCCGAGAAGGTGCGGTCGCTCGACCCGACCAGGTTCGTCACGAACGGCGTGAATCCGTTCGTCTCGATGATCGACACGATCGTGCCGCAGATGGCGGCGCAGCGCTCGGCCGCGGCCGACGAGGCCGGTGGCGGAGTGAACACTCTGATGGCCGGGTTCGGCGCGATGATGGGCCGGATCCAGGCATCGGAGCAGGCGAGCCGGCGCACCGAGGAGTCCTTCGCCGTGCTGGACGCCGCCGGGATGAACTACGCCGACGCCCGCTACGAGCTCGACCGCGACCTCTTCCCCGACCGGATCATCGTCGGCACCGAGACCTGGCCGTCGTCGATCGCCGGCAACTGGGCGCTCGTGCAGGCCGACTCCCGCGTGATCGGCGACTTCACCTGGACCGGCTGGGACTATCTCGGCGAGGTCGGCATCGGCGTGAACCGCTACGTCGAGGACGGTCCGGCGGCGAGCGGCTTCAGCGGCGCGTTCCCCGCCCTCACCGCCGGGTGCGGCGACATCGACATCACGGGCGAGCGCCTGCCGGTCTCCTACTTCCGCGAGACCGTCTTCGGCCTCCGCTCCGAGCCGTGGATCGCGGTCGGCCGACCCGAGCGGTACGGGAAGGAGCTCGTCGTCTCGACGCCGTGGTCGTGGACCGATGCGCTCGGCAGCTGGTCGTGGCCCGGCTTCGAGGGCCGCCCGGTCCGGATCGAGGTGTACAGCGATGCCGAGCAGGTCGAGCTGCTGCTCGACGGCGAGTCGCTCGGCGTCGCCGTCGTCGGGGCGCAGTCGCCGTTCCGAGCCGTCTTCGAGACGACCTACCACCCGGGCGAGCTGGTGGCGGTGGCGAGCTCCGGCGGAGTGGAGAGCGGCCGTTCCGTCCTCCGCTCCGCCGGCGACGATCTCGAGCTCGCGGTCGTGGCCGACCGTCTCGCGCTGCGCGGCGACGGCACTGACCTTGCGCACCTGCGGCTCGCGCTGCAGGACGCGGCGGGCACGCTGCTCCCGTCGTCCCCCCGCCTCGTGCACGTCGCCGTCGAAGGCCCCGCTGTCCTCCAGGCGCTCGGAACCGGCGCCGTCTCGACGGACGAGCCGTTCACCGGGGACAGCTGCACGACCCACGACGGACGCGCGCTCGCGATCATCCGACCCGTGGGCGCCGGCGGGATCACCGTGACCGTGTCGGCCGAGGGCTGCGCTCCCCGCTCGCTCATCCTCACCGCCCACTGAATCCCCCTCACGACCAGCACCGACGAAGGAGTCATCATGAACGACCAGGACGCTCAGCCGCCTCTGCCCAGCGGAGGGGCATTCCCGATCCCCGGGACGCTCGCGGCGGAGGACGCTGTGCAGCAGAAGGCTGCCGCCGACCTCGGCGGTCCGCCCGAGCCGCCGAAGGTCAGCGGCGGCTGGATCGCCCTCCTCGCGCTGGGCATCTTCGGCGCCTACCTGGCCTTCGTCACCCCGATCGCGATCTCGCTCGCGATCCAGGTCGAGGCGCTGGCCCCGGGCGGCGAGGAGTACCTCGGGATCCTCCTGGGGCTCGGCTCGCTCGGCTCCCTGCTCGTCGGCCCCCTGGGAGGTCAGCTCAGCGACCGGACTCGTACCCGACTCGGCCGGCGTCGGCCCTGGATCCTGATCGGCACGGGGATCGGCCTCGTCGGCCTCACCGTGATGGCCGCGGCGCCGAGCATCCTCGTCCTCGGCATCGGCTGGGTCGTCGCGCAGATCGGCTGGAGCCAGACGGTCGCGAACTTCACCACTCTCCAGGCCGACAAGCTCCCCGAGAACCAGCGCGGCAAGGTCGGAGCCATCACCGGCTTCTCGACCATGGTCGCGCCGGTGTTCGGCGCGGTCATCGGCGGCACCCTCGCCGGGCAGCCTTTGGCCCTGTTCCTCGTCCCCGGCGTGATCGCCCTGGTGCTGGTCCTCGTCTTCGTCCTGTTCGTGAAGGAGGAGGACAGCCGCACCGCACCCGCCGAGCAGACCCTCACCGCCGGCATCGTCCTCTCGAAGTACGTCTTCAACCCCCGCAAGTACCCCGACTTCTCCTGGAACTGGCTGGGCCGCTTCTTCTTCTTCTTCGGCCTCACCCTGAACACCTCATACACCGCCTTCTTCTTCTCCTCGCGGCTCGATCTTCCCGTCGACGAGATCGGCGGCACCGTGGCGACGGTCGGCCTGATCGGCATCGTCGGCACGATCATCGGAGTCTTCGCGGGCGGGTTCCTCAGCGACAAGCTCCGCCGCCGCAAGGCGTTCGTCCTCGGCTCCGCCGTGCTCTTCGCCGCCGGCTCGCTCGTCATGCTCGTCGCGCAGGACCTCCCGCTCCTCATCGTCGGCGCGTTCATGGGCAATCTCGCGATCGGCGTCTTCTCTGCCGTCGATCAGGCCCTCTTCCTCGACGTGCTGCCCGAGCGCGAGACGGAGGCCGGCCGCTTCATCAACCTCACGCAGTTCGCGACGACGATCCCGCAGGCGCTCGCCCCTCTCGTCGCCTCGGCGATCCTGGCGGTGAGCGTGTCGGTGGGCGGAGAGCGCGACTACTCACTCCTGTACATCCTCGCTGCGGTGTTCACGCTCATCGGCGGCGGCGTCATCCTCCGCGTCCGCTCGGTGCGCTGACCGATCCCCGTTCAGGAAGAGAGAACCGCCATGACGGCACTGCGACCGGATTTCCTCTGGGGAGCCTCCACCGCCCCGCACCAGATCGAGGGCGGCAACGTGAACAGCGACTGGTGGGTGTACGAGCAGCGCTCCCCCCGCTTCGCCGCGAGCGGCGACGGGGTCGACTCGTACCACCGCTACGAGGAGGACATGCGCCTGCTCGCCGGCGCCGGGCTCACCGCCTACCGCTTCGGCATCGAGTGGTCGCGGATCGAGCCCCTGCCCGGCCGGTTCTCGAAGGCGGAGCTCGCTCACTACCGCCGGATGATCGACACCGCGATCGGTCTCGGTTTGACGCCGGTCGTCACGCTCCACCACTTCACCAGCCCCCGCTGGTTCGTCGAGGAGGGCGGCTGGCTCGGTGACACGGCACTCGACCGCTTCGCCGCCTACGTGCGGGAGGCGTGCTCGATCCTGGACGGCGTCGAGTGGGTGTGCACGATCAACGAGCCCAACATGTTCGCGTTCATGATCCTCATGAGCCGCATGATCAACTCCGACGCGGTGCCGACGATCGACACCCCCACCGTCCAGGCGGAGGGCGGCTTCACCCTGCCCTCGCCCTCACCCGAGACGACCGCGAGGCTGATCGAGGCGCATCACGCCGCCCGAGCGATCGTGCGCGAGCTCACGAGCGCGAAGGTGGGGTGGACCGTGGCCAATCTCGCGCTCCACGCGCTTCCCGGAGGCGAGGCACGGCTCGACGAGGAGCGGAGAGTCCGGGAGGACGTGTTCCTCGAAGCCGCCCGAGGTGACGACTTCCTCGGCGTGCAGGCGTACTCGACTCAGGCCGTCGACGCGAACGGCCTCGTCCCCCACCCGCCGAGCGCCGAGAACACCATGGTCGGTACCCCGTACCGGCCCGACGCGCTCGGCATCGCGCTCCGGCACGCGTGGGAGGTGAGCGGAGGAGTCCCACTCCTCGTCACTGAGAACGGCATCGCGACTCCCGACGACGATCGGCGCATCGCCTACACGGAGGACGCCCTCCGGCACCTGCGAGCGGCGGTCGCCGACGGGATCGATGTGCGGGGCTACCTGCACTGGAGCCTGCTCGACAACTTCGAGTGGGGCCACTGGGAGCCCACCTTCGGCTTGATCGCCGTCGACCGCGAGACCTTCGAGCGGTACCCCAAGCCGAGTCTCGCGTGGCTCGGCCGGATCGCGCAGGCCTCGCGCCACCCGTGACCGGGATCACCCGGCCCCGGAGGGGCGTCGCACGACCGACGCTGTGACCGCCACAGCAGAACGGAAGGACCATCACGCATGACGACCTCATCCCCCTACGTCTTCGTCGGAGCCCGCAGACCTTCGGGCGAGGGCGACCCGGCCCCGTACCTCCGCCGGGCCTTCTCGGTCGGCCACGGCCTGCGCCGTGCCGAACTCGTGGTCACCGCGCTCGGCGTCCTCGAGGCGTACGTCAACGGCGAGCGTCTCAGCGACGAGGTGCTCGCTCCGGGGTGGACCTCGTACCGGCACCGCGTGGTCGCGCGGCGCCATGACGTGACCGCGCTGCTCGCCCCTGGAGAGAACGTCGTCGGGGCGGTCGTGGGAGAGGGCTGGGCCGTCGGAGCGCTGACCTGGGAGAACATCCGCCACAACTACGTCGATCGGCCGGCTCTCTTCGCGCGCCTCGAGCTCGTCTACGACGACCGGACGGAGTTCGTCGGCACCGACGGCGAGGTGCGGGTCGGCACAGGCGCCGTGCTCTCCTCCGGCATCTACGCGGGCGAGGCTCACGATGCACGCGCCGAGCCGCTCGGCTGGGCCGCGCCCGGTTTCGACGACGCGTCGTGGGAGCGGGCCGTCGAGGTGCCGTGGGACGCCGCGACGGTCGTCGTCGACGACACTCCGCCGATCCATCGCACGGAGGAGCTCGCCCCCGTCGCGATCACGACGAGCCCGAGCGGCCGGCCGATCGTCGACTTCGGCCAGAACATCTCGGGACGGCTGCGCCTGACCGTGTCCGGCGAGGCCGGAACGACGATCACCCTCCGTCACGCCGAGCTGCTCACCCCGGAGGGCGAGCTCGAGACCGAGACGCTGCGCAGCGCCGCTGCGACGGACCGGTACACCCTCCGCGGCGTCGCCTCCGAGACGTGGGAGCCGCGCTTCACCTTCCACGGCTTCCGCTACGCCGAAATCGACGGCTGGCCCGGCGAACTGCGGGCGGAGTCGCTCCGCGCCGTGGTCCTGCACAGCGAGATGACCCGCACCGGCTGGTTCGAGACGTCGAACCCGCTGGTGACGAAGCTGCACGAGAACACCGTCTGGTCCATGCGCGACAACTTCGTCGGTGTCCCGACCGACTGCCCGCAGCGCGACGAGCGTCTCGGTTGGACGGGCGATCTGAATGCGTTCGCGCCGACTGCGACGTTCCTCTACGACGTCCGCGGAGTGCTCGGATCCTGGCTGCAAGACCTCGCGGTCGAGCAGGCCGACACCGGGACCGTTCCCTGGACGGTGCCCGACGTCCTCCCGACCGGATCGTCGGCCACCGCGCTGTGGAGCGACGTCGCCGTCAGTCTGCCCTGGGCGCTGTACCAGGAGTACGGCGACCTCGCGATCCTCCGCCGCGCCTATCCGTCGATGACGGCCTTCATCCGTGAGGCGGAAGCGGCACTCGACGAGGACGGTCTGTGGGGGAGCGGCTTCCAATTCGGCGACTGGCTCGACCCCGACGCTCCTGCCGACAACCCCGCGGGTGGAAAGACCGATCGTTACCTCGTCGCCTGCGCCTACCTCTGCAAGACCACCCGGGAGATGGCCGAGGCCTCGCGGCTTCTCGGCGAGAGCGCCGACGCCGAGCACTTCCTCGCTCTCGCGAAGCGCGTCCGCGCGGCGTTCCGGCGGGAATTCGTCACCGAGACCGGTCGCGTGGTCAGCGAGTCCGCCACCGGCTACGCGCTGCCGATCATGTTCGACCTGCTCGACGCCTCGCAGAAGCGGAAGGCCGGCGCGAAGCTGGCCGAGATCGTCGCGCAGTCCGGCTTCACCATCTCGACCGGGTTCGCCGGCACCCCGCTGATCACCGACGCGCTCAGCAGCACAGGTCACCTCGAGGAGGCGTACGAACTGCTGATGCAGACGAGGAGCCCGTCCTTCCTCTACCCGGTGACGATGGGCGCGACGACGATCTGGGAGCGCTGGGACTCCGTCCTCCCCGACGGCACGGTCAACGCCACGGGGATGACGTCCCTGAACCATTACGCCCTCGGCGCCGTGGCCGACTGGCTGCACCGCGTCGTCGGCGGCCTCACCCGCACCTCCGCGGGCTGGCGCACCCTGACGATCGCACCGCAGCCCGGAGGCGGTCTGACCTCGGCCAGGGCGGTGCACGACACGGTCCTCGGCCGCGCCGAGTCCCACTGGCGAGCCGAGGACGGCGAGATGCTGTTCGACGTCGTCGTCCCCGACGGTGCCGCAGCGACCGTCGTCCCGCCGCTGCACCCGGATCGGCTGAGCATCGAGGTCGGGCCCGGCGCCCACTCGTGGCGCTACCCCCTGCCGGAGGGCTTCGGGGAGGCGGTCGCGCTCTCTCTCGACACCCCGATCAAGGAGGTCATGAAGCACGAGGACGTCTGGCGGGCCGTACTCGACGTGATGCGCGCCTACTTCCCCGGTGTCCCCGTCGAGGCGGCCGGCAGCCACATGGGCGACCTGCCTCTCGGGATGCTCGCGTCCCGTCTGCCGCAGAACGGCGAGGCGATGGAGCGCGATCTGCTCGCGGTCCTCGGCACCGTCTGAGGGCGGTGAGGACACAACCCGGTCGATAGGAGGAATCTCGATCGAGCCGTTGACGCGCGTTACTATCGATGATTTGCTTCGGTAACGCGCGTTATCACCGCCCGCCCTCATGACAATGGAGTTCTGACATGACCGTTCCCCGTCACCCCGACGGCCCCTCCGGCCCCCGTGCCGTGTCCGACGAGCCGTCGTTCGATCTGCCCCTGAGCCCCGCCGCCAGCGTCGAGTTGGGCGCTGAGAACATCGCCAACGCGGTGCGCTCCGGCTCCGACGAGCGGGTGCCGCTTCGCAAGCGCTACCTCGCGGCGCTCTTCTTCGGCCAGTTCGCCCTCTACGTCGCGTTCGTCGCGCCCATCGCCTACTCGCTCGCGGTCCGCGTCGGCCAGATCGCGCCGGATACGCGGGACACCGCCCTCGCTCTCGCAGTGGGCATCCCCGGTGTGCTCGTCGTGATCTGCGCGCCGATCGTCGGAGTGCTGAGCGATCAGACCAGGTCCCGTCTCGGACGCCGCCGCCCCTGGCTCCTCGGCGGCGCCGTGGTCGCCCTGATCGGATCGGCCGTCATCGGGTTCACCGAGACGGTGCCTCTCCTGATCGCGGGCTGGAGCGTCGCCTACCTCGGCTACTCCGTCTGCGGCGCGATGATCGCGACCCACCTCGGCGACCGCCTCCCCGAGGGTCAGCGCGGCAAGGTGATGGGCATCCTCGGCGCCATCAACCAGATCGCACCGCTGTTCGGCGTGATCCTCGGTGGAGTGCTCTCCGCCACCGGCGGCGGCCTCTTCATCGGCCCCGGCCTCCTCGCCTTCGTCGGAACGCTCCTGTTCGCCATCGTGATGAAGGACGCGGCCTTCACCGGGCCCGTCGTCCGCGCCGGCTCCCAGAAGATCCTCTCCGGATTCTGGTTCAACCCGCGCAGGTACCCCAACATCGCCTGGGTCTGGGTCAGCCGCGCGCTGATCTTCATGGCGCTGTCCTTCTCCGGGCTCTACGGCATCTACCTGCTGCAGACGCGTCTCGGACTGGGCGCCGCGGAGGTCGCCACGATCGTCTCGCTCTCCGGTGTCGTCAGCATCGCCGCGGGCATCGGCGGCGCGATCGGGTCCGGCTACCTCTCGGACAAGCTCAAGACGCGCAAGCCGTTCCTGATCGTCAGCGGCGTGCTGATCGCCGCCGGTCTCATCGGGACCGGGACCACGGCGAGCCTCGCGCAGTACGTCGTCGCCGGCGTCTTCACCGCCTTCGCGATCGGGGTCTACGGCGCCGTCGACCAGGCGCTCATGCTCGACGTCCTGCCGCAGGACGAGGACGAGAACGGCCGCTACCTCTCGATCCTCCAGCTCGGCACGTCCGTCCCGCAGGCGGTCGGACCTCTCCTCGCCGGCGCCGTGCTCGCGCTCTTCGGCGGCGGGTACAGCGGGGTCTACTTCGTGGGAGCGGCCTTCGCCGTGCTCGGTGCCCTCGCCATCATCCCCATCGCCGTCGGTCGCCGGGCCGAGCTGTCCACCACCAGCATCCAGACGCCGTAGCCGCCGCGCCGGATCCGACACCCGCCCTGGAGAGAGCACGATGACCCCCTCAGCCGTCGACCCCGAGTTCGCCGATCCCTACCTCGACGTCGACGAGTGGCGCGAGGACCCGTCCCCTCGGCGCTACCTGCACGGGGGCTTCCGCGGCACCGAGACCCGCTTCTCGATCCACCTGCCTCCGGCGGAGCGCTACGAGGGCCGCTTCTTCCACTACATCACCCCGGTCCCCGACAGCGAGCACTTCTCCGAAGGGGGGACCGGGGAGGAGGACAAGGTCTCGTTCGCGCTCGAGAGCGGGGCGATCTTCGTCGAGACCAACGGAGGCGGGCCCTCGGCCGCGGACCCCTTCTCCGGCCTCGATCTCACGATCGGCGCGTACCGGGCGAACGCAGCGGCCGCACGCTTCGTGCGAGAGACGGCGGTCGAGGCGTACGGACCGCATCGCGTCCACGGCTACGCGTTCGGCGGCAGCGGCGGTGGCTTCCGCACGATCGGCGGCGCCGAGAACACGGTCGGAGTCTGGGACGGCTACGTGCCCTATGTCATCGGCTCGCCGATGTCGATCCCGAACTGCTTCACCGCCCGCATGCATGCTCTGCGCATCCTCCGGGACCGCTTCGACGGCATCGTCGACGCCCTCGAGCCCGGCGGCTCCGGCGACCCGTTCCTCGGCCTCGACGAGGAGGAGGCCGCCGCGCTCACCGAGGTGACCCGCATGGGCTTCCCGCTCCGCTCCTGGTTCGCCCACCGGACGATGGGGATGCACGGTCTGGCCGTCCTCTACCCGGGCGTCCGGGCGATGGACCCGTCGTACTTCGACGACTTCTGGAGCGTCCCGGGCCACCTCGGCGCCGACGGATCGCCGTCCCTCGACCGGGACCGGGTGCAGCTCCCGACGCGGATCGTCGAGCTGCTCGGGGCCGCGGACCTCGCCGCCGCAGGCATCGACCCGGGGGACAGGCCGGGGGAGTCGACCGGCGCCGCGGACGACGCCTGGCGAGGGACCTCGCGGACCCCGGTCGTCGCGGTGCGCCTCGCCGAGGCGCCGTCGATCGATCCCGGGGCGGCGGAGCTCGTCCTGGGCTCGGGTGGTTCCGTCGGCAGACGGATCGTCGTCACCCGGGTCGTCGGGGACGTCGCCGTGCTGGGACCGGCCGAGAGCCGGGTGCTGACCGGCCTCGCTGCCGGAGACGAGGCGACCCTCGACAACAGCGGCTTCCTGGCCCTGCAGACTTACCATCGCCATCAAGTCCCCTCGGCGGAGTTCTCCGTCTGGGACCAGTTCCGGAACAGCGGAGGCGAGCCGCTGCCCCCGCAGCGCCCGCTCCTGGTCGGGCCGATCTTCGCGGCGGGGGCCGCGGGGACCGTGCAGAGCGGACGGTTCGACGGCCGCATGATCGTCGTGGAGTCGCTGCTCGACCGGGAGGCCTACCCGTGGCAGGCCGACTGGTACCGCGCACGCGTCCGCGAGCACGGTGGTGAGGACCGCCTGCGCGTGTGGATGACGGACAACGCCCTGCACGGCGACTTCGAGCGGCAGGAGCACCCCCTCCGCACCGTCTCCTACCTCGGCCAGCTGCACCAGGCCCTCCGCGATGTCTCGGCGTGGGTCGAGGACGGCGTCGAGCCCCCCGCCTCGACCCGGTACGACGTCGTCGACGGACAGGTCGTCGTCCCGGTCGACGCCGTCGACCGGCGGGGGATCCAGCCCACGGTGACTCTCACGGTCGACGGCGGCGTCCGCGCCGAGGTCCGGGCCGGCGACGAGGTCGTGCTGGCCGCGGTCGCGACGACTCCCGGCGTCGGCGCCGTCGTCGCGGTCGAGTGGGACCTCGACGGGTCGGGCGAGTTCGCGACGAGGACGCCCGTGGAGCCGGCTGCTACGGTGCGGGCTGAACTGCGGACGGCGTTCACGGATCCGGGCACGAGCTTCCCCGCCGTGAGGGTGACCGCTCACCGCGACGCTCGCACCGACACTCCGTTCGCGCGCCTCCAGAACGTCGCTCGAGCCCGCGTCGTCGTCGTCTGATCGGCGGCCCCGCGCGACCGGCATCCGGTCGGTCGAACGAGGCCTCCGGTGGGCCTCCTCAGCACGTCCTCGGCGCGTACCCGAGCACCCGCTGCTCGACCGCCCCTGCCGCCCCGAGCGAGACCGTCACGGATCCGGCGGCCAGCGACGTCGTCCGTGTGGTGAACGCGTGCGTCGCGCTCGACCCGGGAGCGACGCTCGCGAAGGTGCGCGATCCGAAGGCCGTCTCGAACGCGACGCGCAGGGGCACCGGCTCCTGGTTCCGGCACGTCACCGTGACGTACGCGCTGCTGCCGATGCACCGCGTGCCGACGGTCGTCGTCGCGGCGTACTGCACGGGAGCGGCGCCCAGTCGCGTGACCGAGAGGTCGCGGAACTCGGCCGTGCCGAAGCCGTAGCTGCTCTGCAGGCCCGCGTAGCTCGCCTCGGGACGATGCGTCGTGTCGGTCGCCGAGAGCACCAGCACGCCGTCGTCGAAGAGCCGCAGCGCGCTGCCCTCGAGCTCGAAGCGCAGGCGGTGCTGCACCCCGGCGACGATCTCGCTCGCCGAGCCGACTCCGGCGAGCTTCGTGTTCTGCCCGTTCGCGAAGCGGCCGATGGCGTAGCGGTTCCCCCACGCCGAGATCCCGGCGTAGTAGTGGTCGCCCCGGGTCGTGCTGCGCGCGATCACGACCGTGTCGCGACCCTCGGGCGTCGATGCGGTGGGAGTGACGGCGACCGACACCGCGTAGTCCGGCGCCGGCAGCAGGGTGTTGCCCTGGAGGGCCTGCGGCGAGTTCCGCGGCGCGTTGCCGAGGCTGCGGGCCGCTCCGTCCCGGATGTCGAACGACGCCCCGGTGGGCACGACGGCCGCGTGGGTCATCGCCCACTTCGCGGGATCGATGATCGCGACGGAGTCGCTCCACACGGCGAGCTGGATCGTCTCGTTCCAGCCGGGCCGATTGTTCTTCACGTTGTAGAGCAGGTGGGTGCGGCCCTGGTGCTCCACGGCGAAGGAGCGGTAGATCATCGAGTCCTCGGGCCCGCCGACGACCCCGAGGTCGAGGTCGAGGCGCGAGCGGTCGAGGGTCCAGGCGAGGCCGTCGGGGGAGGTCATGCGGCCCGCGCGCGACGGATGGTCGGCCTGCCAGCCGATGACGCGGCTCTCGTAGGTGCCGTCGGCGAGCTTCCGCACGTTCGGACCGCCGACGCCCAGCGACGCCCAGCCGCCGTCCTCCATCGGCCGCACGAGGGGATTGGCGGGGTGCTTCGTCCAGGGCCCCTCGGGGCGGGGGGCGGGGGCGCAGCAGATGAACTCGGGCTCGCCTCCGGCCGACGCGATCTTGCCCGCGGTGTACCACATCTTCCACAGGCCGACCGAGGCGTCGTAGAGGAGCGAGGAGTTGTAGAGGAAGCCGTCCTCCCACGCCGCGGTGGGCGCGAGCACCACGCCCTTCCTCTCGAACGGGCCGTCCGGCTGCGTCGCGACGGCGTAGTGGATCCGGCCGATCCCGGCGGTGTCCATGCCGAAGTAGGTCATGTGCCACAGACCGTCCTTCAGCACGACGCTGGGCTGGTTGAGATAGCCGCGCTCGGTCTCGAGGACCGGGAGCAGGAGCGCCTCGGGGCGCTTGGTCCAGGTGAGGCCGTCCTCGCTGGTCGCGTAGCCGATGCCGTGCAGCGAGCCGTACCAGACCTTGAAGAGCGGGCCCGAGCCGGAGCCGTAGACGCAGCTCGGGTCCTGCAGGATGTCCGTCTCCCACGGGAGGTCCCTCTGCAGGATCACGCCGCGCCGCTCCCAGCCGGGGACGGGCCGGAACGTGTCGCGCAGGAGCACCTGCGCGGGTGCGGCGGCGAGGGGTGCGGCCTGCGCTGACTGCCCGGCGAGCAGGACCGCTCCGCCGGCGAGCGCGCCGCCGAGCAGTGCGCGCCGGGAGGCATGGGGGAGGGGGTGCGGATCGGTCACGGGTGGCTCCTCATCGAGCGGGTGGTGTGCGGACGGCCCGCGCGAGACGTTCGCGCGGGCCGGAGGGGTCGAACGGGACGGAGCCCGCTACTCCATCAGCGTGAGCGTCAGGGTCGAGCTGTAATCACCCGCCTCGGTCGTGGGCAGGATCTCGAGGGCGAGCTCCGCGGTCGACGTCCAGCTGCCCTCCGTCGCGACGCCGGCCGAGTCGTCGGTCAGGGCGAGGAACTCCTGGTCGACGAGGCCGACGTTGCCGGGGGCCTCGTCGAAGACGGTGCCGACATCGGAGCCGGCCGAGACGATGCCGCTGTCGCCGCCGTCGATCAGGCGGGGCGACCAGCCGAGCTGCGACGCGGGGATCGGCGCCTGGCCCGCGCTGCCGATGAACTCGGAGGCGGAGCCGAGGACGTACCAGCCTGCGCCGTCGGGGATCTCGTCGGCGGACCGGGTGTCGGTGACCGTCACGGTGGGGAGTGTGCCGGTGAAGCGGCGGAGCTCCGGCGTCGATCCGGTCTCGGCGAGAGCGGTGGAGGCTCCGTCGACCGTCATCGACAGCGCGCCGGGGCCGGTGAGCGGGGTGATCGTGACGTCGACCGAGACGGAGTCGTCGTCGAGCTCGGCGGCGGCCGCCTGGCCGGCGACGGCGGTGAGGAGCAGGCAGCCGGCGGCGGCCGCCGCGGTGCGGGTCCAGAGGGTTCGAGGCGTCATCGCGTCTTCTTTCGGGTCGGGCTCGCCGGGGCGAGCGCGGGAGGGTCTCGAGGGGGAGGAGGGGTGGGAGCGGATCGCCGCTCCCACCCCTCCCGTGCTCAGCAGGTGCGAGCGGTGTACGGCGCGTCGACGGTGCGGGTGAGCGCCGTGCCGTTCACGGTGGCCGTGGCGTCGACCGTCGCGGTGCCCGCCGGGATCGAGCCGAGGCGGGTCGTGAACGACTGCGTCGCCGAGGAGCCGGGCTTCACGCCGGTGAACACCTTGGTGCCGTAGGCGGTGCGCAGCGTCATGCCCATCGGAGTCGCCTCCTCGTTCTTCGCCGTCACCGTGAGCACGACCTTGCCGCTGATGCAGCGCGTGCTCGCCGTCGCCGTCACCTTCAGCGCGGGGGCCGCGGCGATGGTGAAGGACGCGGTGGGCGAGGCGGCGGAGGCGCCGACCGGGTTGGTCGCGACGACGCTCGCCGTGTACGTCCCCGCGGGCAGGGCGGTGAACACGGCGCTCGTGGTCGTGCCGGTCTTCGTGATCGCCGCGCCGCCGGTCGGAGTGACGGTCGCGGTGTACCCCGTGATCGCCGCCCCTCCGTCGGCCGGAGCGGTCCAGGAGACCGTGGCCGCGTCACCGGCGACGGCGACGGTCGGTGCCGCCGGTGCTTTCGGAGCAGTGGCGGCACCTCCCTCGACCGTGACCGTCACGCTGGGCCGCAGCGTGGTGCCCGCCATAGCGCCGAGCACCGTGAAGGTGCCGGCGGTGGCGTACGAGGCCGGAGCGACCGCGTCCCAGGTGACGGGGCGCGACTCCTTCGCCCCGGTGCCGCCGCTGAAGACGGCGACCGCGGTGCGCGGGAGGTCGGGCGCCTTGCCGAGGGCGGTCGTCGCGGTCTGCTGCTCGATCGAGGCGATCTCGCTGCCGCTGTCGCCGACGCTGATGGTCGCGGTGATCGCCTGCGTCGATCCCGTCAGCACACCGGTCGCGGTGATCGTGCCGGGAGTGGCGAAGCGGGAGGCGGGGATCGCGTCCCAGGTCGCGCGCAGCTCACCGCGTGAACCGTCCGAGTAGACGCCGATGACGGTCGCGGGGAGCGTCACCGGGGTGTTGACGGTGGTCCGCTTCGCCACGGCCTCGAAGGAGCCCGGGTAGTCGGCGTAGACGTCGAACTCGGAGGCGCCGATCGCCGAGTAGGCGCCGCTGGTCGCGCGGCTGGCCTGGAAGGTCGCGCGCAGCTGCGTGGTCGTCACCGGAGTGAAGGCCACCTCGCTGGGCGTGCCCATCGCGTTCACCGGGTACTGGGTGCCGGCGCGCAGGGCGACGGGCTTCCAGGTGGTGCCGTCGAGGTACTCGAGCGACCAGGAGGCGGGGAGGGCGACGCCGCCCCCGCTGCCCTGCTCGGCGTCGTTCCAGAACGAGGCTCCCGCTCCGGCGAGGCGCGTCGGCGTCGACCAGGTGTAGGTCAGCGTCTGGCTCGCCGGACGGGCGCCGTCGGCGTACGTCCCCCAGAGCTTCGTCTGCTCGGTCTGCACGCCCGGCACGGTCTCACCGTCGTTGATCGAGGCGAGGCGGTTCCACGGGGCGACGTACGAGGCGGACGGAGTCGCGTACGACCCGACCTCCGGGCCCAGCGGGCGGACGTCCGAGACCTCGACGACCTGCTCGAGGGTCGTCTGCTTCACGGTGTCCGAGGCGGTGAAGCGCAGGGTGTACGAGCCGGGCTTCGAGAAGCGGACCGTCGTCGCCGCGGAGGCGGCGTCGGTGAAGGTCGCCGTCGAGTCCGCGGGCTTCGCGACCACGGTCCAGGCCTGGGTGAGCTCCCCGATCGGCAGCCCGTCGTCGGACGCGGTGCCGACGAACCGCGCGATGCTCGGGTCGGCGACGGCCAGGCGCTGGATCGACACGACGGGCGCCGCGTTCTCCGCCGGCGTGTAGGCCGCAGCCACGTTCTTCAGCTGCACCTCCTTGATGCCGGTCTTCTGACCCTGCTGGTGCGCGACGAGGACCCGGAACTTCTGGGCGGTCACGTCGGCGAACCGGACGGTGTTCTCGTTGCCGGTCGGGACCTTCGGCGTGCGGGCCTGGGCCGTCACCGACTTCCACGCCGCGCCGTCCCAGTACTGCACCGAGTACGACTTCGGGGCGGAGTAGCCCTGCACGGTCGTGCCCGAGGAGGTGCGGTAGAAGTAGATCCCGGCCTGGTTCACCTTCTGCGCGCTGCCGAGGTCGATCTCGAGCCAGTCGCTGGCGTTCGGCGATCCGGCGGTGCCCCAGAAGGGCTCGTTGACGGTGGAGCCGTCGACCGCGTTGGCCGGCACGAGGCTCTTGCCGGAGGGAGTGTTCCCGCCGGCCGAGTAGGAGGCCGTGGCGGTCGTGCCCTGGGCGAGCTCGGGAGCGGAGCTGGTCGTCGGGTCGACGTCGACGCCCGCCTTGCCGAGCAGGTCGACGACCCGATCGGTCGAGGCGAAGCGCACGTCCTGCGCGGGCTTCACGGCGTTCGCGGCCGAGAAGAGCACGGTCGCGTCGGTCGTGACCTCACCGGTGACGGTGTCGAACTCGACCGGCACGAGGCTGTCGATCGTGAAGGCGCGCTTCCCGTCGAGGTAGACGGAGTAGCCCTCCGGGGTGTCGCCGTAGTGGCGGGTTCCGCCGGGCTCGTCCCACACGATCGTGAGGTCCTTGTCGTGGTACTTCAGGTTGTTCGCCGTGAAGTGGTCCCAGTCGATGTCGATGGGCGAGAGCTCGAGGACCGAGTCGGTGCGGGCCTGCAGGCCCATCGCGTCCTCGACGACGGTGAAGTTCGTCGTTCCGAGCTGCGTCTGGTGGATCCAGGAGCGGTACTTGATCGATCCGCCGTCGGCGGCCGAGCCGTGCGACCAGAACTCGTTCTCGTTCTGGCGGGTGACGTCGCCCTTCTCGTAGCTGGCCCAGGCGTTCCAGTAGAGCATCTTCTTGTAGTAGTCGCTGGTCAGGTACGAGTTCGGGTAGTCGCGCAGCGTCGAGGACAGCAGGCGGAACATGACCGTGGAGTTGATGGTCGAGAAGTTGTTCGAGTAGTGCTTGCCCGATCCGGCGTCGCGCAGCGCGCGGGCCTTCGCGTCCTTCTGGTTGGCGGTGTAGAAGGGGAACGGCGCGTACTGCTCGCTGTCGACGAAGAGGCGGAAGGCGTCGAGGTACTTCTGGTCGAAGTCGGCGTCGCCGGGCTTGGGCATGAGGCCGACGGTGTACGGGTAGTACATGTTGACCTCCTTCCACGGGATCTTCGATCCGGCGGCCAGGCCCGAGGAGCCGTCGGAGTAGGAGGCCTTGATCATGTTGCCGAAGAAGCCCGCTTCGTCGGCGGTGCTGCGCTTGTCCTCCCAGAGGACGTCGAGGACCGACTTCTTGATCGCCTCGGCCTTGGCCGTCATGCGGTCGGCGCCCGCGGTGTCGCCGGCGAGCCGGTACGCCTCGGCGGCGGCCACGGCACCCGAGTAGAGGTACGCGCTCTCGGGGCGGTCCATCGGGTAGGAGTTCCACGCGTCTCTGTTGCGCCACGAGAACGAGACCGCGTCGACGTCGTTGCCGGTGAGGGCGGGGTTCGAGTACTCGAGGAGGTTGTTCTTGTTCTTGTCGAACTCGGCCAGCTGCCCGGCGACGTCGTCCTCGGCGTAGGTCGCGAGCTTGTCGGCGATCGCGGCGTCACCGCCGTGGAGCGCGTAGGAGTTCCACGCGGCCTCGGAGATGTAGTTGGTGTAGCTGCTGTTCCAGTGGGCGGGGTTGCCCGGGTTGTCGATGTAGCGGCTCTCACGCGCGGTCTCACCGGCCGACAGCCAGGTGCCGTAGGCGCTGGAGGGATCGCGGAAGTACTTCATGTCCTCGATGAACATGCCCGCCGTGAGGACGATCGCGTTGTTGTAGGCGGCGCCGAAGACGCCCTCCATCGAGGTGGGGAACTGGTAGTCGTTTCCCGGCACCTGCGCGTCGAGGAAGTTCGTGCGCAGCAGCCACCAGCGGTAGAAGAGCGTCTTGTCGATCTCGCCCGAGGGGGTCTCGAGGTAGGGGATGTTCTCGACCCACCACGTGTTGTAGCTCGTGGTCTGCGTCGTGAAGGCCGCCTGCGGGGTGGCGGCGGCGATCGACTGGAACTCGGTGGTGCTCTCGGGGATCTCGGTGGTGGTGAAGCCGAGCTGCAGCTTCACGTCGGCCGCCGTGGCCGAGGCCGAGACGGTGCGGGTGAGCGCGGTGCCGTCGACGCCGAAGCCGTCGCCCGAGTAGCGGGTGGAGACCTGCGTGACGTTGTTCGCGGTCGTGACGGAGCCGGTCAGCTCGCTGCCGGCCGCGGTGCGGGCCAGGCCGGACTCGGCGCGCAGGGCGACGGTCTTCGTGGATCCGTCGGTGGTGCTGATCTGCAGCCGCTCGACCGCGACGTTCTGCCGCGAGATGAACTTGGTCTGCTTCACCAGCAGGCCGCCGCCGGTGTACTCGGAGTACCAGTAGCTGGGGGTGTTGTGGCGCTTCGCCTGGTTCTCGGTGAGGGAGACGGCGGCGCCGTTCACGCTCGCGGTGAGCGTCGATCCGCTCTGGCCGAGGTCCTCGATGTAGGCGATGCGGCCGCGGAAGCCGAGGCCCGCGTCCGAGTTCTGCATGTAGACCGCGCGGCCGCGCGAGAAGAACACGCCGTTGTTGTCGTAGTCGACGTTCGCCGGCTGATCGGTGGTGAAGTCGAGACCGCCCGGCTCGTCGGGCTGGACGCCGTCGCGGGAGAGCATCCGGTCGAGCCAGAAGTCCTTGCCCGGAGCGGAGCCGGCGCCGGCGGCCAGGTCGGCGGCGTAGATCTTCCCGAGGTGGGAGACGGTGGGGTCGTAGGTCGCCGTCGTCGGCGGGATCGCCGAGGCGCCGTTGGTGAAGGTGGGGTAGCCGAGGCTCTCGTTGCTGTTCTGAAGGCCCTCGGAATAGGGATCCCACGCGGTGGCGGCGGAGGCGGGAGCCGCGACCAGGACCGATCCGGCGAGGACCGCGGTGAGGGCGGTGGCGAGTGCGGCCGTGGCCGCTCGGGATCTTCTGGGTGTTCGCATCGTCGCGGACGCTCCCGTTCTGTTCGGCAGTGAGGAAGGGGTGGGTCGCTCGCGCCGGTGGGCAGGAGGGGCCACGAGCACGGTAACAATTTCCTCAGGAGAACGAAAGCCTTTTTAAGTGTTTCGCTCGGCGCGCCTCGCGATGAGGATGATCGCCGCCGTTAGGAGCATTGTGATCCACGATCACGGCGAAAGTCTCGAAAATCACCGATCGCGCACGACCCCGAGAAGGACGAAGGGCCGCCGCGGAGCAGTGCTCCACGACGGCCCGTCCTGCGCGGTCGACGACCGCTGCCCGCCCTCAGTCGGCGACCGGGATCCAGACCCGCATCGTCGACGGTCCGCGCTCGGCCCAGTCGTAGTACGGCGTCAGCGCGACGGGCCAGTGCCCCTCGACGCGGCTGCTCCCCGACGGTCCGGACGCGTAGGGCCACGCGCCCTCCGTCGGAGAGATCGAGATCAGCCGCACCTGCACGTCCGAGCCCACGACGCGCGGCTCGACACCCGGGTCCAGGCGCAGGGTCGACACGTCGGCGGCGTGCAGCTGCTCGGGCACGTCGGTCGACTCGAGCGCGTAGACCAGGGGTCCGCGCTCGACGGCGAGGCAGCCGCGCACCGCGTCGACCCGGGGGTCGGCGCGCACGAAGCGGGCGGGGAGGGCGAGCTCCACCACGATCTCGTCGCCCCGCGCGAAGGTCGCGCCGAGCTCGAGGTAGCCGTCGTGGATCCGCTTCTCGAACGTCTTGGTCGTGCCGTCCGCACGGCGGAGCGTCACCGGCGGCTCGGCGGCCCAGCTCGGCACGCGCACGCTCAGGGTCCACGGCGCGGGTCCGCTCTCGAGCACGCGCACGGTGATCCTGCCGTCGTCCGGGTAGGCGGTCTCGACCGAGAGGTCGATCGCCTGGCCGCTCGCGAGGGTCGTCGTGATCCGCGCGGAGGCGAACTGGTGCAGCTGGATCCCGTGCGCGTCCTTCGTCGCCAGGTAGGCGGCGAGACTGGCGAACGTGCGCGCGACGTTGGTCGGGCAGCACGACACCTCGAACCAGGGCGCGCGCAGCGACGAGGAGGCCCGCACCGATGCCTCGTAGGGGTCGGCGGGAGCGCCGGGGCGGCGCTGGTGCAGCGTGTTCGCGTAGTAGAAGGCCCGACCGTCGCGCGAGGGCGAGGTCGCGACGACGTTGAAGAGCGTCCGCTCGATCAGGTCGGCGTACTCGACGCCGCCGCGGGCCAGCAGCAGGCGCCAGCTGAATTGCACCGAGGCGATGCCGGCGCAGGTCTCGGAGTAGGCGCGGTCCGGCGGCAGCTCGTGGTCGTCGCCGAAGGCCTCGTCCTGGTGGTGCGAGCCCTGACCGCCGGTGATGTAGGTGCGGCGGGAGGCGGTGGCGTGCCACTGGCGGTCCAGGGCGTCGAGCAGCTCCTCGTCGCCGGTCTCGACGGCGAGGTCGGCCGCGCCCGAGGCGAGGTAGTTCGCGCGCACCGCGTGGCCGCGCATGACGGTCGACGAGCGGATCGGCTCGTCGTCCTGGTAGTAGGAGCGGCCCCACTCGATGTCGGCGAGGACGCCGTGGCCGCGGCGCTCGACGAACAGGCGCGCCAGCTCGAGGTAGCGGTCGTCGTCGGTCACGCGCGAGAGCTCGACGAGGCCCGTCTCGACCTCGGCGTGGCCGCAGACCGACTCGATGCCGCCCTCGCCGAAGACGAGGCAGATCAGGTCGGCGGCGCGGCGCGCGATGACGAGCAGTCCGTCGTCGGCGCCGGGGCGGGTGCGCTCGCGCGCCACCGCCGCCTGGAAGAGGTGGCCCAGGCAGTAGAGCTCGTGACCCCACTCCAGGTCGGACCAGCGGGGCTGCTGCCCCTCGCGGCCGAAGCGGGTGTTGAGATAGCCGTCGCGCTCCTGCGCCGCGCCGACGCGGGCGACGAGGGCACGGAACCGAGAGTCGAGAGCGGCGGAGTCGGTCCGTCCGATCTCCCACGCGAGCGCCTCGAGGTACTTGTAGACCTCCGAGTCCGCGAACTCGCGGCCCGTCCGGCGGCCGGCGAGGGTGCCCGCGGCGGCGAGGTCGAAGTTCGGCAGCCAGCCCTCGCGCTCGAGCCAGTACTCGATGTGGTCGAGCGTGGCGGAGCCGTTGGTGCGCTGGCGGTCGGCCCAGAAGCCCGCGGTCAGCACGACCTCGTCCAGGCCCAGCGGAGTGAGGACGCCGGCGGCGGGGACGGCCGGGGCGATGGTCCGGGCGAGGGCGTCGCGGTCGCGGGAGGAGGGGGTGCGGAGGTGCGTGTCGATGGTCATGGTCATCCCTTGAAGGCGCCGGACATGAAGCCGCGGACGTAGTGGCGTTGCAGGAGCAGGAACAGGAGGACGCACGGCAGTGCGAGGACGACGACGCCGGCCTCGGTCGCTCCGTAGTCGACGACTCCCTGCACCTGTCCGCGGAGGTTCGAGATCGCGAGCGGCATGGTCATGCGATCGGAGTCGGTGATGAGGATCAGCGGCGCCATGAAGTCGTTCCATGCGGCGAGGAACGCGAAGAGGCCGACGGTGATCAGGCCCGGCTTCACGGCGGGCAGCAGCACCTTCCAGAGGACGGACCAGGTGGTGCAGCCGTCCATCTTCGCGGCCTCGTCGAGCTCGCGCGGGACGGCGTCGAAGCCGATCCGCATGAGGAACGTCGCGAGCGGCAGCTGGAACATCGTCAGGACCAGGGCGACTCCGACGAGGGAGTTCGAGAGGCCGACGAGGTTCAGCAGCACGTAGAGCGGGATCAGGAGGGTCGCGTAGGGGACCATCAGGATCGCGAGGGTGGCGAGGAAGAGCAGGTTCTTGCCGGGGAAGGAGAACCGCGAGAACGCGTAGCCGCCCAGCAGTGACGTGCCGAGGGTGAGGATCACCGTGAGTCCCGAGACGAGCAGCGAATTGCCGAGGTAGACCCAGATCCCCGCCTGGTAGTCGACGAGGGTGCCGTAGTTGCCGAGTCCCCAGCCGTCGGTCTGGCCGGTCCCGGCGCGCGGGGCGACGGAGGACACCGCGGTCCAGATCAGCGGGTAGAGGAAGATCACGGCGAGACCACCGGTGAGCACGTAGAACGGGGTCTGCACGGCGATGCCGGCGAGACGGGAGCCGCGCGGCCGGCGCGGCGACGGGGTGCTCGAGTCCGCGGTGGCGATCGCGCGGGTCGAGAGGCGGTCGATTTCGAGAGAGCTGGTCATCAGTCGTCTTTCTTGCCGAAGGAGCGGATCTGCACGATGTTGAGGATCACGAGGGCCAGCAGCACGATCACCGAGAGGGCGCCGGCGACTCCGAGGTCGTTCTGGCCCTGGAAGGCGACGCTGTAGATCAGCTGCACCACGGTGATCGTCGAGTTGTCCGGCCCGCCCTTGGTGAGGATGTAGAACTGCTCGAACGCGAGCAGCGATCCCGTGACGCAGAGCACGGTGGTCAGGGCGAGGGTGGGCTTGAGCAGCGGCAGCGTCACTCCGGTGAACGTCTGCAGTCGCGAGGCGCCGTCGATGCGCGCGGCCTCGTAGACCTCCTCGGGGATGCCCTGGAGGCCGACCATCATCAGCAGCATGTAGAAGCCGGCGAAGCGCCAGACGATCAGGAAGACCGTCGACCACAGCGCTCCCTCGGGGGTGCCGAGGAAGGTGATGCCCCAGCTCTCCATCAGACCGGCGAAGGGGCCGGCGAGGGGGGAGTAGAGGACGTAGAAGAGGAGCGAGGCGGAGGCGAGGCCGAGCGCGGTCGGGATGAGGAACGCGGTGCGGAGGAAGGTCTTCCAGCGGGTCGACTCCTGCACGATCAGCGCGAGCGCGAGGCTCAGCGACAGCAGGATCACGGTCGTGATGACCGTGTAGAGCAGGGTGAAGCGGACGGACGCCCAGAAGAAGCGGTCCGTCACGGCGTCGCCGAAGTTGGTGGGGAAGTTCACCCCGCGGTTCCCGGCGAGCAGCGGCCAGTCCGAGACCGACATCTGCAGGACGAGTCCGAGGGGGACGAGGAAGAGCAGCGCGACGAACAGCGCTGTCGGGGCGGCGTACGCCCAGCCGAGGAGTCCGGGGGCGCGGCGGCGGATCCGGGTGCGGCCGACGTCGCTGGCGGTGGCTGTCATCGTGTGCTGACGCTTTCTGTGGGGCGCTCGGGCCGGAGCCGGGGGAGGCGTCCGGCCCGAGCGGGCGGGTGGGGCGGCCTACTGACCGAGGATCGACGTGATGGCGTCGTTGTCGGCGTCGACGGACTCGCCGTCACCGAGGACCGCGTCGCGCACGAGGGTCAGCCAGGGGCTGCTGGGTGCGTTGAAGGCCTGCTGGAAGCTCGTCGAGAACGGGGTGTCGCCCTCGGACGCGACCTCGTTGATCGTGACCAGACGGGGGTCGAGCTCCGAGTACTGGTTGCTGGCGAGGTCCGAGCGCGAGACGACGTCGTTGTTCTTGGCGAGGACGCCGACCTGGGCGTCCTCCGACATCATCCAGTTGAGGAAGTTCCACGCCTGGGGCGACTTCTCGGAGTCCTTCGAGATGCCGATGCCGTCGCCGCCCACGAACGTGGAGCTGCCGCCGTCGGGGCCCGGGATGCCCGAGACGCCCGCCTCGAACGGGGTGGAGGAGAGCAGGGTGGCCGGGTAGAACTGCAGTCCGACCTTGCCCTCGGTGAAGCCGGCCGTCCAGGTCGGGCCTGCCTCGTCCTGCGAGGAGGGGAGCACCGCTCCGGAGTCCCAGAGGTCCTTCCAGGTGGAGTAGACCTCCTTGGCGGTGTCGCTGGCGAGGAGCGACTCGGTGCCGTCCTCGTTCATGACCTCGTCGCCGCCCGCCCAGATGGTGGGGAACCAGGTGAAGACGAGGCAGCCGCCGCAGTTGAGGCCGGTGGCGGTGCCGTAGGTGTCGGGCTTGTTCAGGGCCTGGATCGCCTTGGCGTGCTCGGCGAACTCGGCCATGTCCTTCGGGCCCTGCTCGGGGTCGAGGCCGGCCTCGGCGTACAGCTCCTTGTTCCAGAACAGCATCGAGAGGTCCAGGACGAAGGGGAGCGCGTACTCCTTGTCGTCGTAGGTGCCTGCCGCGAGGTGGCCCTCGTTGATCGAGTCCTTGAAGTCGAGGCCGTCGATGCTCGAGGTGAGGTCCTGGAACAGGCCCTGCTCGGTCCAGTTCGGCATGTAGACGATGTCGGCCGCGAACAGGTCGGGGAGTCCGTCGGAGCCGGCGGCGGCGCCGACCTTCGCGACGTAGTCGTCGTTGGGGACGACGGTCAGGTCGACCTGGTTCTCGTGGCTGGCGTTGTAGGCCTCGACGAGCGCCTTGGCCTGCTTCTCGAGCGGGGCGCGGGTCCACAGGGTGAGCGTGGTGCCGTCGTCCGTCCCCTCTGCGCCGCCGGCGGCCGGGTCGGCGGTGCCGCCTCCGGCCGAGGCCGAGCAGGCGGCGAGCGACAGGGCCATCGCTCCGGCGAGTGCGGCGGCGGCCAGACGGCCGAACCGACGATGAGTGACGTTCATCTTTCTCCTCATTGAGCTTCTGTGAGCCGACCTGGTGGGGGCTGGCGCCAGGTCGAACGAAAACACCGAAATGCGTTTCGCTCAGTAAAGACGACCCGATGCGCCACCGTCAAGAGTGCCGACTGTTACCGTTGCGTAACGGAGGCGAAAACATGGCGCAATCACGATCGTCAGGATCCAGGACCTCGACCCTGAGCGATGTGGCGAAGCTCGCCGGCGTGTCGATGGCCACGGCGTCCAAGGCCATCAACGGCCGCAGCGTGGCCCCGGCCACCCGGGTCAAGGTCATGGAGGCGGCGCGCGAGCTGTCCTTCACGCCGAACGCCCTCGCCCGCAGTCTCGTCGAGGGCCGGACCGGCACCGTCGGCATCCTCACGAACGACCTCGAGGGCCGCTTCGTCATCCCGATCCTCATGGGCGCTGAGGACGCGTTCGGCGCCGGCGCCGTCAATGTCTTCCTCTGCGACGCCCGGGGCGACGCGATCCGCGAGCAGCACCACCTCGCGGCGCTGCTCAACCGCCGCGTCGACGGGATCCTCGTCGTCGGCAGCAGCACGAACCCCCGGCCCTCGCTCGGGCACGATCTGCCGGTGCCCGTCGTCTACGTCTACGCGCCGTCCGAGGATCCGACCGACGTCTCGCTCGCCGCCGACAACTACCAGGGCGGTCGGCTCGCGACCGAGCACCTCTTGGGGCTGGGGCGTCGCAGGATCGCCCACCTGACCGGGGATCCGAGCTACCAGGCCGCGCAGGACCGCGCGCGCGGCGTCCGCGATGCGATGCGCGACGCCGATCTCGAGCTCGTGAGCGACGTGATGTTCTCGGAGTGGTCGGAGTCGTGGGGCCGCGACGGCACCGCGGTGCTGCTCGAGCGCCACGCCGACCTCGACGGCATCGTCTGCGGCTCCGACCAGATCGCCCGCGGAGCCCTCGACAGCGCCCGCGACCTGGGCCGGAAGGTGCCCGAGGACGTCGCCGTCGTCGGCTTCGACAACTGGCTCGTCCTGGCCACCAACGCGCGTCCGCAGCTGACGAGCATCGACGCCGACCTGCAGGAGCTGGGGCGCGCCGCGGCCCACCGCGTCTTCGAGGCGATCGGCGGTTCGCCCGCCTCGGGCACGCAGTACCTCCCGACGCGGCTGGTGATCCGCGGCTCGACGATCGCGCGGCGCTGACGGCCGGAGGAGCGACCGCTCCTCGGCCGGCGCGCGCATCCGGGTCGAGCGTCGCGACGACCTCCGCGACCCGAGCCCGGGCGGAGGCGCCCGGACCGCGGACCGGCCGCGGCAGGCACGTCGCGGAGGGGCGTGAGCGGGAAGGCGCCGAGTCCGGTGAGCACGGTTCTCCGTTCCGGGATCGAGGGGTCCGTCGAGTCTGACCCGTGCGCGGCGCGACGGTCGGGCCGGACGGCCCGGAGCGGAGGGGACCAGCCGTGGGCGCTCCCGGGGAGGAGTCGGTGTGCGGCGATGCGTCGCGGACGGCCGGGCCGCTGTCGCCGGATCCGCTTCCTGTGCGTCCCGTGTCCCCGTCTTGACGACACCGCACTGCGCGGTCTTTACTGTCGAAAGGCATTTCGCCTCTTTCGGCCGAAGGGCCGTCCGCCACCGTTCTCGCGAAGAAAGCTTTCGTGGATCCTCGGCGCCGCCCGCCTCCTCGGCCTCCTCTTTCCCATCGATGTGAAAGCAGACCCCATGACCCTCGTCCCCTCGTCCTCCTCGAGCTCCGGCCCCGGCCCCCGCCGCCGCACCGTCCTCCTCGGCGCGGCCGGCGCCGCCGGCACAGCGGCACTCGTCGCGAACGCCGCTCCGTCGTCCGCCTTCGCCCTCGGCCCCACCGCCGACCTCTCCTCGCCGGCCTTCGACTTCCGCGTCGACCGGGCCACCGGAGGCGTGTTCGTCCTCTCGGATCCCCGCGACGGGTACGGCACCAACTACGTCGCCAACCCCGACGTCCGCCCGATCTTCTCGGTCGACGACTCGCGCTGGACCGGCGACGCCGTCTTCTCGGTCCGCAAGGGCGCCGCGACCGGCGGGACCGCCATGGTCACCGGCCGCTCCGACGACATCCGCACGGTCTCGACCTCGGCCGACGCGGTCACGGTCGCCTACTCCGGCCGCGCCGCCGACGCCAACGGCATCCGCGACTTCGCCCTCACGCAGCGCTACCAGCTCACCGGAACCCTGCGCGACCGCGTCAGCTGGACGATGACGCTCCGCAACACCTCCACCGAGTCGCTCGAGTTCCTCGACATCGGCATCCCGTTCCTCATGAACGCCTGGTGGGACGGCGGCAACCAGACCGGCATCTACGAGAAGAACGTGGCCCGTCACTCCTTCCTCGGCCGCGACGGCTCGTACATCACCTGGCAGCGCCCGAACGGCGACGGCTCCACTCTCGTCCTCGTCCCGCAGGACGGCACCTCGCTCGAGTTCAAGGACAAGGCCCGCCCGGGCGAAGGGCCCTTCGCCGAGCAGGACCCGTCGTGGGAGGGGCTCGTCGAGTTCTACCTCCACTCCACGGCCGTCGTGCCCCGGCGCCGCAATCAGGCGGGGTCCTACCTGCCCTCGACCTCGCTCACGCTCGCACCGGGTCAGGAGAAGACCTACGGCTTCACCTTCCGCTGGGCCGCCGACGCGACCGACCTGCGCGACGTGCTCTTCGACTCCGGAGTCGTCGACGTCGTCTCGCTCCCCGGCATGGTCGTGCCGCAGGACACGAAGGCGACCCTCGCGCTGCGGGCCAGGGCCGGCATTACCTCCGTCGTCGGCCAGGCCGGACGCGGCGTCACCGTCGTGTCGAAGGGGACCCGCAACGGCTACTCCCTCTACGAGATCGGCCTGCCTCAGCTCGGAGCGAGCTCCGTCACCGTCACCTACGGCGGCACGAAGACCTCGGTCCTGCAGTACTACTCGATCGAGCCGATCGAGAAGCTGATCGGGATGCACGCCGCGTTCATCGCGGCCAAGCAGCAGGCGACGACCACCCGCGGCTACAACGGCGCGTTCCTGCAGTGGGACATGAGCAACCAGAAGCTCGTCACCTGGGACGACTACCCCGGCGGCGGCTGGAAGGAGTGGATGGCGGGCGGCTCGGACGACCTCGGCCACGCTCCGGCCGTGTTCCTGGCCGAGAAGAACATCGACGCCCCCGTCGCCGGCGAGATCGCCGCGGTCGACAAGTACATCGACACCTTCCTGCTGAGCTACCTGCAGGGGCGGAGGGACTCGGCCGGTCAGCTCACCTACCAGGTGTACCGCTGGTACGACGGCCGCGACGGCACCCCGAACGACCAGGGCGTCTGGCGCTCCTACAACTACATCCACATCGCGAACACGTACTACGCGATGTACCGGATCGCGCAGGGGCAGCCGACGCTGACCAGGCGGTCGGCGTCCGAGTACCTCCGGCTCGCGTTCAAGACGCTCGAGGCGATGTTCACGAAGATCCCCCTGCCCAGCCCGATCGGGGACGGCGCGATCAAGCACGGCATGATGGGCGAGCACACCTACCCCGACATCATCGCCGCGCTGCGCGCCGAGGGGATGGCGGCCGACGCCGACGCGATCGAGCGCTACCTCCTCCCCAAGCGCGACTTCTTCTTCGCCGAGAAGTACCCCTTCGGGTCCGAGATGAGCATCGACACCACCGGGTTCGAGGTCTCGTACCTGCTGGCGAAGAAGTACGGCAACCGGGCGCTGGCCGACAAGGTGCAGAAGGCCTCGCTGACCTGCCGCGGGATGCAGCCGCTCTGGTACTTCTACGGCTCCGACAACCGGCACATGGGCGAGTCGTGGTGGAACCTGGGCTACGAGTGCCAGCTCGGGGCGTGGCAGCAGCACGACTACCTCCTCACCTACGGCGACACCGCGAGCCGCGACTTCGCCGACTCGGTGCGCTCGACCAACGGCGCGTACCTCTCGGGCTGGGCGAACATCAACTCCGGTCAGATCAGCCCGCTCGCGGGCAACATCGGAGCGGCGTCGTGGATCTACCAGAGCGAGAAGGGCGCCAACGAGTACGGCTTCATGCCGATCCTCGACGGCTGGTGGGCCTGGTCGGGCGAGGCGGCACTGGGCTTCTGGGGCGGACTGCGCACCGCGACGGTGGCGGTCGTCGACGACCCGATCGTCGGCCCCTACGCGTACGGCGCCGACATGACGACGACGGCGACGGGCATCGTGCTCGTCCCGAAGGACGGCGTGCGCCGCCGGATGACGCTCTTCACTCTCGGCAAGCTGGACATCCGGATCGAGCGGGGCACCTACACGCGGGCCGAGATCCAGCAGCGCGGGGCCGACATCCGGCTCACCCTGCGCAACACCCGGGGCGCGGGCTTCGCTCCGAGGATCGACCTCGTGAACCTGCCCGCCGGGAGCTACTCCGTGACGGTCGACGGCGGAGCCGCGGTCGCCACCGTCCGCAGCGACGGTCGCTCCCCGGTGAGGGTCGCCGTGCCGACCACGAGCGCGGCCGCCCCGGTCGTGCGGATCGTCCGCGACGCGAACCTCGCGGCGACCGCCGCCGCCGCCGCGTCCTTCACCGCGAGCTGGAACCGCGTCACCGGTCTGAACGACGGCTCCGAGCCGCAGACCTCGCGCGACGTGGTCCCCGACGACAACGCCACGACGTGGGGCGCCTACCCGCAGGTGGGTCAGCAGTGGGTCCAGTACACCTGGGGTGCCGCGACCACGGTCCGCCGTCTCGCCACGTACTTCGTCGACAACCTCGACGCCTCCGGCACGGGCATCTCGGTGCCCTCGTCGTGGAGCGCCGAGTACTGGGACGGAGCGGCGTGGAGGCCGGTGGCCGCGCCGAGCGGCTACGGCACCGCGGCGAACGGCTGGAACACGGTGACGTTCGCGCCCGTCAGCACGACGCGACTGCGCCTGCTGCTGACCGCCCGGGGCACCGTGTCGGGCAAGGGGAGCCTCGGCATCAAGGAGTGGCAGGTCTTCTAGCCGCGCACTCCCCGCCCCGTGCTCCCCTCCTCTGAGGACGGGAGCGCGGGGCGGGGCTCCAGGGGCCGGTCCCCTCCGTTCGGGTCGGAGGGGATCGGCCGACCGCCGTCGCGGGGCAGGAGGAGTGGTCGCGCGTCGGGCCCTGCGCTGGACCGAGCGCCGGATCCGGGTCCACTCGTGAGCGCGCGGAGTCGTCGATGGACGCGATCCGGGCGCTGAGCGTGGTCGAGGTCCCGGTCCGCGACTACTCGCGCAGCTCCGGGTCCCGCGCGGTCCCGGCCGTCCGCTCGCTCCGTCCCGGACGCACCTGCAGCGTCGTGAACGGCGCCGACGGCAACACGAGCCGCGTCAGCGTGCTCGGCCCGCCGCCGAGGCGCACCTCGATCACCGCGGCTACCCTTCAGGCACGGTGCCGACCGCCGTGCCGCGTCCCGCCGACGCCGTCCGCACGAGCCGTCCGGTCCGGGAGGAGTCGGCCATGAGCGAGCGAGCGAGCGGGATCCTGCTGCGCGTCGGCGTCCTGCTCTTCGTCGCCGTCGTGGTGCTCGGGATCCTCGTCTTCGCCGCGCGCTTCGAGCCGTGGTCGTTCCTCCCGACGAACGGGGCACTCGGTGGAGTCACGCTCGTGCTGGGCACCTGGGTGCCGACCTGGCTGCAGATCGAGCTGGCCCTCACGGGAGCCGCTGTCCTCGCCACCCTCGTCGGCTTCTTCCTGCTGCCCGAGGAGGCTCCGCCGCGCGAGCAGGAGCCGCGATCGTTCCTCGCCGGGGCGGCGGCGTTCATCCTCCGTGTCCTCGGGTTCCTCGCGCTGGTGATCGCGGTGCCGCTGACGCTCCTCGTGACCCTGTTCCAGACCGACTCGTACCGGGTGCTCCCCGGCGCCGACTCCGCGGGCTGCCGGTACGTCGAGCGCGACTTCGCGGGCTACGGCATGGACGTGGGCGCGGTGCCGCCCGGGTCGATCGTCGTGGAGTGGCAGCCGTACACCTCCGAGTGCACGGGCGTCCCGGCAGATGGAACCTCCGTTGCCGGGGATCCTGCGCCGGCCTGAGGACTCGGTCCGCGTCGTCCCGTGATGCCGGGCGGCGAGTGGGTGCCGGCCGGGGCCTGCGCAGCATTGAGCGCCCGTTCGGTGTCGTCTCGCGAAGCCGATGTGCCGCGAGTCGACACCGTCCGGGGCGCAGCTGGTGTCGAGGGCCCGTTCGGTGTCGTCTCGCGGAGCGGGTACGGCGTGAGCGAGCGCCGTCCGGGGTCCGGCCGGTGCCGAGCGCCCGGTCCGTGTCGTCTCACGGAGCCGGAGTGCAGCGAGTCGACGCCGACCGGGGCCTGCGAGGAGCGGAAACCCCGTTCCGCGTCCACTCGTGGACCCCCGGTCTCCCGACCCGCCCGGGCGGCGCCCGCCCTCCGCGGCGCCGCTGCTCAGCGGGCGCGCCGCAGCAGTCCGATCCCCGTCACGATCTGCCACGCGGTGATCGCGTAGACGGCGATCCGCTCCCAGACCCCGTCGGGCAGGAGGTCGAGGCCCGCCGAGCCGGAGTCGATCCGGAGCAGGACGAGGCCCGCGAGCCCGAGCGCGCCGAGGGCGATGCTCGCGACGGCGTACCACGGCGCGCCCCGTCGGGCCGTGACGCCCGCGAGGATCGACGCGGTGTTGCCTCCGATGATCGCGAGCGCGGCGCCGAGGACGTGCAGCCCGCCGATCCCGCTCGCGGCGCTCGCCGCGCTCCCGTGCACCACGCCGATCAGAGCGCTGCCCACGGCGAAGGCGACCGCCGCACCGACGAACGCGGGGCGGGCACGGACGGCGCGCGCGGCGAGGACCGCGGCAGCGAGGTAGAGCAGGCCCTGCAGCACGAAGGCCGCGTTCATCACGGCGCTCAGCGGCGAGTCGATCGTGCGGCCCTGGTAGACCTCGACGTCCGGCACCCCGAGGTCGCTGATGTAGTTCGCCGCGTAGCTGTAACCCGGGAACGCGCCCGCGGCGATCGCCTCTCCGCCGACGTACACGATCGCGCCGAGGAGGAAAAGGACCCCGGCCGTGCGCCGGGGAGTCAGAGCAGGTCCCGGAGCGCCTCGAACGTGCGATCGGCGTCCTCGAGGTGCAGGTCGTGGTGCAGACCGGGGAGGCGGCGGACGCCCCAGCCGAGCTGCTCCAGCGCGGCGACGAGATCGTCGGAGACCACCGAGGGGGACTCGTCCGACAGCACGAGAGTCGACGGCACCGCCGGCGCCGCGGCGGCGAGCGGGTGGAAGGCGACGTCGCGGAACACCCCGACCGCCATCCTCCGATCGAACTGCGCCCCGGCCTGCTCGACGAGGGCCCGGGCGTCCGCGCCGAGGGGAGTCGCTGCAGCGCTGCGGCGCGCGCGGAGCGCCTGCGCCACTCCGAGGCTCAGCAGCGGGACGGTCCAGAAGAGGCGCCCGGCGAGGCCGGTGGTCGGCAGGGCGAGCTGGAATCCGGGGTCGAGGTAGACGGCGCGCTCTGGAGCGAGACGCGCGACGGCGCGGACGAGGACCGATCCGCCGAGCGAGTGGCCGACGAGGCAGTGGAGCCCGGCGGGGAGGCTCTCGACCAGATCGTCGGCCAGCGCCTCGAGCCCGTACGACGAGGCTCGGGCGCTGTCACCGTGTCCGCGCAGGTCGACCGCGGTCACGGTGAACCGGCCGTCGGCGATCATCCGGTCGATCAGCGGCTGCCACGTCGCTCCGCTCGCGCCGAGCCCGTGCACGAGCCCCACCGTGATCGGGCCGGAGTCGGACATCCGCGTCATCAACCGCATGGAGTCATCCTCCTCCGTCCCCGCGAGGGGAACGCGAGGGGAGCCGGCTCAGCGACCCGGCGGTGAGCTCGGGCACGTCCTCGGCCGGCACCCGCGAGGGCGAGAGGCGGCGGAGAGCCGACCCCGCCTCGTGCGACCGTCCCGAGCGCGCGCTGGATCGCGACGGCGTCGCGCGCGCGCAGGGCGCCCCGACTCAGGCGGCCCGTCGTGCCGCGAGGGTGCGACCGTGGTGCCCGGCGCGCTCCTCGGCGACGGCTCTGAGCTCCTCCGCGATGTCCGTGAACCGGTCCAGGCTCGGGTTGACTCCGACCAGGGTGAACTCGCGGGTGACGACCTCGAGGTCGAGCTCCCAGACGTCCTCGAGGATCCGGCGCATCCACGCGGTCGCGTGGTCCCATCCCTCCCGGGGAGTCCCGGCGGCGTAGTTGCCGCCCTGCACGGTGACGAGCACGGCCGGCCTGCCGGCGATCGAGGGGGTCCGCCCGGGAGCCATGCGCGGGTCCGTGAGCACGAGGTCGACGTACGTCTTGAAGTGCTGCGAGACGCCGAAGTTGTACAGCGGCACCGCGAAGAGGAGCGCGTCGGCTCCCTCGAGCTCGTCGGTCAGCGCGGCTGCCAGAGCGGCAGCCTCGTTCTGCGCGGCGCTCCGGGCCTCGGGAGGCGTCATCGATCCCGCCACCGCGTCCGACCACGAGGTCGACGGGAGGGGGTCGGAGCCGAGGTGGCGACGGACGATCGCGGCATCGGGGTGCGCGGCTCGCCATTCGCTCTCGACGATGTCTCCGAGAGCGCGGCTCGTCGACCCCTCGATGCGGATGCTGGCGTCCAGACGGAACAGGGACATTCTTCTCCTTCTCAGAACTCCGCTCGTGCGATCCGAGCGTGTTCGGGCTGTCGCCCCGCCGGTGGCAGGGTGGTGAACCGCTGTGGTTACCGGCAGTAACTGTGTACGCTCTGATCCCGTTACCGCAATCGAGCCCCTGTTACCCCGCGGTGACCGAAGGAGGAGCGATGTCCCACGGTGATCGGGGCCGGGCACTCCAGGAACGCCTCAGCGAGTCCATGCCCTCCATGCACCAGCTCTGCTCGGGGGAGTCGCCGGAGCTGTTCCGATCACTGATGTCGCGCATCGGCGACAAGTGGACCCTCCTGGTCATCGGCGTCCTCGGGAGCGATCGCCTGCGCTTCACCGAGATCGCCGACACGATCCCGGGGATCTCGCGCAGGATGCTCACGGTCACTCTGCGCGCCCTCGAGCGCGACGGACTCGTCTCGCGCACCGTGTACGCGCAGGTTCCGCCCCGTGTCGAGTACGAGGTCACCGATCTCGGACGCTCCTTGCAGACCGTCGCCTTCGCCGTCGGCGACTGGGTCGGGGAGCATCAGCAGACGATCGTCGAGAACAGGCGCGGCTTCGATGCCGCCGCCGACTCCGCTCAGCGAGGGCGGCAGGCGGACGAGCCGATCCCCGCGGCGCAGGGGCACTGAGCGACGGAGGAGATCCGTCCTCCTGTCTCCGTCGACGTCACCCCGCCGCCGTGCTCCCGCCCTCCCAGCCCTCCAGCTCGACGACCAGCTCCAGGCAGCGCAGGCGGGCGGGGGAGAAGTCGTACGGCAGCCTGCCGACGGCCTCGACCGCGCTCATCTCCCTCTCGCCCTCGACGCCGTCGGGATGCGCGGCGTCCCACTCGTCGAAGAGCGCCTCGTCGTCCCGGTCCTGGCCGGACGCCTCGATCACGGCCCGCAGCACCTGCTCGAAGGCGTACCGCTCGGCGGCGACCTGCGCGACGCGGGGGTCGTCGACGGCGACCGTGTCGTCGAGTGCCTCCTCGGCCGCGTCGACCCGGTCCGACTCCTCCCGCAGACCCGGATGGGTGGCCAGGGCGAGGAAGCGCCCCGCCTGCACGGCCGCCCCGAGCGGACCGAGGATCCGCTCGGTGACGAGCAGGGTGTCCAGGTCCGTCTGCCGGATCGACCCCTCGGGCACCCGCTCGAGACGGGCGGTCACGAGGTCCGAGAGCAGCCCCGCCCGGCTGCCGCTGCCGCGCATGCTCCGCACGGCGGCCCTCTGCCGCTGCAGCTCCGCCTCCTGCGCGGCGAGGCTCCGCTCGAGCCGCTCCAGCACCGCTCGCCCCGCCTCGGCGGGCGACGCGTCGGCGAACGCGTCCCGGATGTCGTCCAGGGCGATCCCCGCATCGGCCATCCGCCGGATCCACAGCAGCCGGACGATCTGCTCGTGGCCGTACCGGCGTCGGCCGTCCGCGCCCCGCTCGGGCTCCGGGAGCAGCCCGATCCCGTGGTAGTGCCGGATCGCCCGCGGAGTGGTGCCGACGAACGCAGCGGCGTCGCCGATCATGACCTGGCGCGGCGGGATGAGTGACGGGTGCATGGGGGCCTTCCTCGGGCGGACGTGAGTCCAGCGCACCACATGACGCTGCGGAAGGAGCAAGCCGGCACCCTTCACCCGTGAGAAGACCCGCTCGAGGTGAATCGACTAAAGACGCTGGTATGCTCTTTATCGCATAGAGAGGCGGCGACCGTGATTTCTCCAGGAGTCCTCCTTCGTGCCGCCCGCAAATCCGGGAACCTCACGCAGGACCAGCTGGCACAGCGGACGGGGGTGGATCAGGCCCGCGTCTCACGTTCCGAGCACGATCAGGAGAGCCCGCGCTTCGCCACCGTGGATCGGCTGCTGTCCGGATCGGGGCATCGGCTGTACGCGGCGCCCACGCGGCGCGACGACGCGGCGACGGCCGCGGTTCGGATCCGGGCCCGTCTCGAACGCGGCGATCGGCACGGAGCGCTGCGACATCTCCTCCAGCTGAACGACGACCTGCTCGCCGAGCGGGGCCTCGTTCGCGGCGTGCTGGCGGTGACGGCGCCCGAGAGCACGGGGCAGAAGGTGTGGGATGCGGCGATCGCCGCCCTCGTGTCGTGGCGTCTCGGTGAGGAGCACGTCCCGCTGCCCGGATGGGTCGCCGAGCCGAGTCGCAGGCTGCTCCGTTCTCGCGTGCTGAGAGTCGACCCGGCCGACCCTGCGCCGGCGCAGGGCGACGTGCCGGAGGAGTTCCTGCGGCACGGGGTGCTGGCGTGGCGCGACACTTTCGCGAGCGTCTGACGTGGCCCTCCTCGATCGGGACGACCTCATCGAAGCGCTCCGCGACCTCGTGGCCGAGCTGCGTGCCGCCGGAGAACCGGTGGGGCTGCGGATCGTGGGGGGCGCGGCTCTGGCGCTGAGGCACTACGAGAGAAGCAGTACGGCGGATGTGGACGCGTTGCACGTCCGGCCGGGAGCCGACGCCGCTGTGGCGGAAGCCGCAGATCGCGTCGGCATTCGCCGAGGCTGGGAGCGCGGGTGGCTGAACTTCGCGGTCACCGCGACGGGAGGGGAGCCTCTCCTCGGACGGACCCCGACCTGGGAGACGATCCACGACGACGGCCTCATCGTGATCCAGATCGCCGGCGCAGAGACCCTCCTCGCGATGAAGCTCCGCGCGAACCGTCCCGGGCGCGACACCGACGACATCCGTCAGCTCCTCGCGCTCTGCGACATCCGGACGATCGAGGACGCCGACGCGTTCTTCACAGACTTCTACCCGGGCGATTCCCTGTCCGAGCGAGCGTGGATCATCGTGTCAGCGATCCTCGAACAGGGTCCCCTCGTCACGCCGACAGCTCTAGGACCGATCGATCTCTCGACGTCGGATCGCTGAATCCCTGTCCGATCGCGTCGCGTTCACGACGGAGGAAGGATGCCCGGGGCCGCCCGCGGACACGCGTCCCGGACCTCGCCCGCGGCATCCTTCCTCCGTTGCGAACGCACCGTGTCAGACGGCCGTCATCCGCGAACCGTCCGCAGCGCTGCGCTCCACCGCGTCGAGCACCCGCTGCACCTGCAGGGCGTCGGCGAAGGACGGGGTCGGCGCGCGCCCCTCCGCGATCGCCGTCACCAGGTCGACGACCTGGTGGGTGAAGACGTGCTCGTAGCCCAGGCCGTGGCCGGTCGGCCACCAGTGGCCGACGTAGGGGTGCGACGGATCCGTCACCTGGATGCGGCGGAAGCCCTGCGCGTCGTCGGGGTCGGTGCCGTCGAAGAACTCGAGCTCGTTCATCCGCTCGAAGTCGAAGGCGATCGAGCCGCGCTCGCCGTTGATCTCGATGCGGTTGGCGTTGCGGCGGCCCAGTGCCAGACGCGTGGCCTCGAAGACGCCGAGTGCACCGCCGCTGAGGTTCGCGGTGAACGCCACCGCGTCGTCGACCGTGACCGGGCCGCGCTCCGCGTCCGCCTCCGCGCGACCGCCCAGCCCCGACTGCGTCGCGAGCACCGGCCGCTCCGTGACGAAGGTGCGCAGCACCGCAGAGACGGAGTCGATGCTCTGCCCGGTCAGCCACTGCGCCGTGTCGATGCTGTGCGCGGCGATGTCGCCGAGCGTGCCCGAGCCCGCCTTCGAGCGGTCGAGCCGCCAGGTCAGCGGGGCCTCGGAGTCGCTCAGCCAGTCCTGGAGGTACTGCGCCCGCACGTGCCGGATCTCGCCGAGGCGGCCGTTCTCGACGAAGCGCTTCGCCAGCGCGAGCGCGGGGGTGCGCCGGTAGCTGAAGCCGCAGGTCGCGGTGCCGCTGGCGAGGGACGCCGCCGCGGTCATCCTCTCCGCCTCCTCGACGGAGCGCGCGAGCGGCTTCTCGCAGAGCACGTGCTTGCCCGCCTCGAGCGCGGCGATCGCGATCTCGGCGTGCTGGTCGCCCGGAGTGACGATGTCGACGAGGTCGATGTCGTCGCGGGCGATGACCGCGCGCCAGTCGGTCGACCACTCGTCGGCGCCGAACTCGGCGGCGGCAGCACGCGTCCGGCCCTCGTCGCGGCCCGCGACCACGACCAGGCGAGGCTCGAGGGCGAGCGGGAAGAAGCGGTGCGCAGTGCGCCACGCGTGGGCGTGTGCTCGCCCCATGAAGGCGTGGCCGATCAGGGCCACGCGCAGCTCCGCCGTCACGACCGCACCTCCTCGAGCAGGTCGCCCGCGGGCGTCTGCAGCGGCACCGGCTCCGGCCGCTCGACCGGGCTCGCGATCGGCACGACGACGCCCTCGGCGCTCGAGCGCAGGATCGCGTCCATCACCTCGAGCACGTGCAGGGCGAGGCGTCCGGAGGCGCGCTCGGGGCGGTCGTGCCGCAGGGCGTCGGCGAGATCCGCCAGCCCCACCCCGCGGCCCGTGTCGATGACTCCGGCCGAGTCCTCCAGCGCCGACCACTCGGGCTCGTCGCGCAGCGACACCTCGACCGGGTCCGAGAAGTGGTTCGGATCGGGCACGGCCAGCGTGCCGGTGGTGCCGTAGACCTCGAAGAGCGGACTGCGGGTGCGCCAGACCTCGAAGCTCACGGTGAGCGTGGTGGTCGCTCCGCTCGCGTGCTCGAGCAGCGCGCTGATGTGGGTGTCGACCGCGACCGGCAGCGGCGTGCCGGCGAGCGGACCCGACTCGACCGAGCGGGCGCGGTCCGAGCGCGTCGCGACTCCCGAGACGCGGGTGACCGCGCCGAAGAAGTGCACCAGCGAGCTCAGGTAGTACGGGCCCATGTCGAGCAGCGGTCCGCCGCCCGGCTGGTAGTAGAAGGCGGGGGCCGGGTGCCAGCGCTCGTGCCCCGGCGCCGACCAGTGCACCTGCGCGGCGATCGGCGTGCCGATGAGTCCGGAGTCGAGAGCCCGGCGCGCGGTCTGGATCCCGGTGCCGAGCACGGTGTCGGGGGCGCTGGCGACCCGCAGGCCCAGGCGCTCCGCGAGGTCGAGCAGCGGGGCCGCCTCCACCGCGTCCAGGCCCAGGGGCTTCTCGGCGAAGACGTGCTTGCCGGCCTCGAGGGCGCGGGTGCCGATCCCGACGTGCGCCGCCGGGATCGTGAGGTTGAGCACGCAGTCGACCTCGGGGTCGGCGAGCAGCTCGTCGACGCTCAGGGCGCGGACGCCGTGCTCGGCCGCGACGGCGCGCGCCCGGTCGAGGTCGAGGTCGGCCACCGCCACCAGGCGCAGCTGCGGGAAGGTCGGCAGGTTCGCGAGGTACTGCTCGCTGATCTTGCCGACGCCGATGATGCCGACCCTCAGCGCGCCGCCCACAGCAGGCCCCTCTCGATGATCGTGCGGACGTTCGGATCCTCGAGCACCTCGACGCGGTGCCCGGGCGTCGAGACGAAGATCCGCCCGGCGCCCCACTGGCGGGTCCAGATCGCGGGCGAGGTGATGGGGCGGGTCCACGGGTCCCACTCCCGCACCTCCTGCGTCGTCGTGGCGAGCACGTCGAGGTAGTCGTCGTGCAGCACCCAGTACTGCTCGGTGACCAGGTCGAAGTCCGAGAGCCCCTGCGTGATCGGGTGCTCGGCCGCCGCCTCGGTCAGCGTGATGCGGTGCGGGCGGTAGTTGTCGGCCTGCTCGCCGGTGAGCTCGCTCGGGTGCTTGCCCGGGTGCGCGGCGAACTGCCCGCCGATCAGCTGCAGGTAGTCCGCGCTGCTGCGGAACGAGTCGGCGATGCCGCCGTGCCAGCCGGCGAGGCCCGTGCCCGCCTCGACCGCGGCGCGCAGCCCCGCGACCTCGGCGGCCTCGATCGTGCTCATGGTCATCGACTGCACGACGAGGTCGACGGTCGGCAGGTAGTCGGCGTCGGCGTACACGGCGGTCGACTCCTCGATCCGCACGTCGAAGCCGTGGGCCTCGAGGTGCGGGACGAAGAGCTCGGTCGCCTCGACGGGCTGGTGCCCGTCCCATCCGCCGCGCACGATCAGCGCGCTCCTGCGGGGTCGATCGGAGGTCATGGGTGTCCTTTCGTGGAGGGTCATCGACCGGCCAGGCTTCCGCCGATGCCGCCGACGCTGAAGTGCTTGTTGAGGAAGACGAACAGGATGATCGGCGGGAGCATCATGACGACGGCCACCGCCATCACCGGCCCCCAGTCCGTCGCATTCTGCTGGAAGAAGCTCTGCAGGCCCACCGGCAGCGTGTAGTTGCTGTCGGCGCGGAGGAACACGACCGCGATCAGGTAGTCGTTCCAGGCGAGCAGGAACGAGAAGATCGCCGTCGAGAGCAGCCCCGGGAGGGAGTTGCGCAGCACGATGCGGGTGAACGAGCCGAACAGGCTCGCTCCGTCGATCCAGGCGGCCTCCTCGAGTGCGATGGGGATGGAGTCGTAGTAGGCCGCCATCATCCAGATCGCCACCGACATCGTGCCGCCGACGTAGACGACGGTGACGCCCGCGAGCGTGTCGACGAGGCCGAGGTTCGCGAACAGGATGAACAGCGGGATGATCGCGGTCACGACCGGCAGCGACTGCACGACGAAGAGCAGCAGCGAGTAGCCCGAGACGAGGCGGTTGCGCGCCCGGCTGAGCACGTAGCCGGCCGGAGCGGCCACGGCGACCGAGACGACGACGGTCACGAGCGTGATCACCAGGCTGTTGGCCAGCCAGGTGGCGACGCTGGAGCGGCTGAACACGAGCTCGAAGTTCTCGAGCGTGAACGAGTCGGTGGTCGTCGAGCCGAGCGACGGCTGCGTCGACAGCACGAACACGGCGGCGATCGGGGCGAGGACCAGCAGGGTGATGACGAGCATCACGGTGAAGCGGAGCCAGCGGCCCCGGTCCTCGCGGTCGCGGTGCGTGCGGCCCCGGTCCGGGCTGCTGTGCGGCGAGCGGCCCTGCGCGGGCGACGTGCGGGCTGCGACGGCGGTCATTCGACGTCCACCTTCCGGATCTGGCGGTACAGGACGACCGAGACGACGACGAGCACGGCCGTCATCAGGAACGCGATGGCGACGCCCGGCCCGGTCTGGAAGTTCTGGAAGACCATCTGGTACGCGAGCACCACGAGCGACGTCGTCGCGTTCACCGGTCCGCCCCCGGTCAGGAGGAAGATCGTCGGGAAGTCGTTGACGCAGAAGATCGTCATCAGGATCCACGAGATGTACGTGGTGCGGGCGATCAGCGGCATCGTGATCAGCCGGAACGACTGCCAGGGCGTCGCTCCGTCGACCTTCGCCGCCTCGTAGACGTTGGTGTCGACCGCGGCGAGCGCGGACGAGATCATCATCATCATGAACGGGAAGCTCACCCACACCTTGAACACGCAGACCGTGATCTGGGCGAGGGCCGGATCGGCGAGGAAGAGCACGTCGCCGAAGCCGAGGGCCTTGGCGAGCACCGGCAGCGGGCTCTGCGGAGTGGCGACGAGCCAGTTCCACGACGTCGCCGACACCACGACCGGCACGATCCACGGCATCAGCAGCAGCACCTTGAACAGCCCGCCGGCCGGGATCCGCGTGCGCAGCAGCAGGGCGAGCCCGAGCCCGACCAGCCAGCTGCCGAAGACGCCCACGAGCGTGAAGGTCACCGTGAAGCCGACGGCCTGCGCGAACGCCGGCGACGTGAGCACGTCGACGTAGTTCCTTCCGCCGACGAACGGCCCCGCGTCGATCAGGCTGCCGTCGCGCAGCGACTGCACGAACGCGTAGACCACCGGATAGACGTTGATGAGGACCAGGAGGAAGACCGACGGCAGCGCGAACGCGAGCAGCGTCAGCGTGCGGGCGGTGAGCACCGGGCGGCGCCGGGAGCCGGCGGGCGCGGGCGTGCGGCGGGGACCGCCTCCCGACACGCCGACTCCGCGCCGGGCGTTCGCGAGGCCGCCGGCCCGCGCCGCCTCGGCGGACGGGCCGCCCACCAGGACGGGGGTCGACTCGCTCACGACGTCAGCGTCTTCTGCAGCGCGGTCAGCGCCTCCGTGGGGGAGGAGGAGCCGGACAGCAGCGCCTGCGCGAAGTCGGTCATGGGCTTGGTGCTGTCCACGAGCGTGACGTCGGCGAAGAGCGCGTCGTTGCCGGGTGCCGCCCACGTCCTGCTGATCGGCTGCCAGACGTCGATGGCCTTGGACGCGTTGGCGTCGGCGCGGAACTCGGGGGTCTCGGCGATCGACTTCAGCACCGGCAGGCCGATGCCCGTGCCCTGCGTCCAGAGCGGGGCCATGTTCTGGTAGTAGTACGTCAGGAACGCCTCCGAGCCCTCCTGGCTGGGGGTGTTCGTGTACATCATGATGTTGTTCGGGAAGTAGAGCGCCCCCTTCGTGCCGGCGGCGCTCACGAGCGGATCGCCGACCACGACGTCCTCGAGCAGGTCGCCGCCCAGCTGGTAGGCGAGGCCGGACCCCTCGAAGCCCATGGCGTTCTTGCGCGCCTTCCACTGCGAGTACATGTTGGTGGTCGAGTAGCCCGCGGCGCCCGGGTCGATGTAGCCCTTGGCGAGCATCTCGGCCACGAACTCCATCGCCTCGATGTTGGCGGGGGTGGCCGCGTTGGGCTTGCGCTCCTCGTCGAAGAGGCCGCCGCTGTTGTTGATCATGAGGCCGACGAGCATCTGCGCGCCGTTGCTCTGCGGACCGGCCGAGATCGCGAATCCGTACACGTCGTTCTTCTTCAGCGCCTCGCACGCGTCGAGGTAGGACTGCCAGTCGGTCGGCGGCTCGACGCCGGCCTCCTCGAGCAGGGACTTCGAGTGCCAGAGCACCCGCATGTCGAGGTTGTAGGGGACGGCAGCGTAGCCGTCGGGCGTCTTCATCGTGTCGAGCACGCCCGGGAGGAAGTCGTCGTAGAGGCCGTTGCCCTTCCAGCTCTCGAGCAGGTCGTCGGCGTAGGCGATGGCGCCCTGCTCGGCGAACTGGAACGCCTGGGTGCCGCTGCCGCTACTGACGGCGGGTCCGGTCTTCGAGGCGATCGCCGAGGCGAAGGTGGCGGTGAAGTTCGACCACTGCACGGCCTGGTAGCGGACCGCGGGCAGGCCGTCGGCCGGCGTGTAGGACGTCGCGATCTTCGTGTCGAGCGGCGTGTACTCCGAGCCTCCCCACGGCATGTTCCAGAAGTCGAGGGTGGAGCCGCCGCCGCCTCCTCCGGGGGAGCTGCAGGCGGCGAGGCCCGCGACCGCGGCGGCGGCGCCGAGGCCGCCGAGCAGGGTCCTGCGGGAGAGGAAGGAGGAGGGGGTGTTCGTGGTCACGGGCTGACCTCTCTGCGATGGCATCGCGTTCGACAGTGAACAAGTTGCGCAATCCGTGGAGCGTCTCCGTTGATCGCTTGCCCATAGTGCGGGGAGGATTTTGCTTCCGCAAGAACATATTGGGCGGAAGTTGCGCAAGCCGCCGGTGCTACCGTGTGGGCATGACGAGCAGCGGAGCCGTGTCGCGCAAGCCGACGATGGCCCAGATCGCCGAGGCCGCCGGCACCAGCGTCCCCACGGTCTCGAAGGTGCTCAACGGCGGCACCGACGTCTCGGACGCGACGCGCAGCCGCGTGATGGAGGCCGCGCACCACCTCGGCTACCGACGCGTCTCGAAGCTGCGCGCGGGAGGCGAGACCCGGCACGCCCCGCGCATCATCGACGTCGTCGTCGGTCACCTCGACGGAACCTGGATCAGCCGCGTGCTGGCGGGCATCGAGGAGACGGCGGCCGCCTCCGGAGTCGACCTCGTGCTCACCGTGGCCCGCCGCGACAGCGACTGGATCAGCCGCCTCCTGCGCCGCCCCTCGCTCGGCGCGATCGTGGTGCTCGTCGACACCACCTCGGCGCAGCTGAACCTGCTCACCACCGCCGACATCCCGGTCGTCGTGGTCGACCCGATCAGCCGCCCGCCGCTGGACGTCGCGAGCATCGGAGCGACGAACTGGAACGGCGGCAGGATGGCCGCCGAGCACCTCCTCGCCCTCGGCCACCGCCGCTTCGCGATCGTCGGCGGCACCCGCACCCACCTCTACAGCAGCGCCCGCATCGACGGCTTCACCAGCGCCCTGCGCGAGGCCGGCCTCGACGTGCCGCGCGACCGGATCCTGCACTGCGACTGGGACCGCCGCCGGGCCAGCGCCGCCGCGGCGACCCTCCTGGCCGCGTCCTCGCGCCCCTCCGCGGTGTTCGCCTGCTCCGACATCATGGGCCTCGGCGTGTACGACGCGGCCCAGGAGCTCGGGCTCCGGATCCCCGACGATCTCAGCGTCGTCGGCTTCGACGACGTGCGCGAGTCGGCCTGGGCGGCGCCGCCGATGACCACCGTGCACCAGCCGATCGCCGACATGGGCGCCGCGGCGTTCCGGATGCTGCTGCAGGCCCACCAGTCGGCCGTGCCGCTCTCACCGAGCACCCGCGCCACGCGCATCGAGCTAGAGACGCGCCTGATCGAGCGGGCGTCGACCCGGAGGGTGTGACGGCGCGACCGGCCGCGAGCCGGGCTCTGGGCGGGGTCCGTGCCCGGGCACCGGGCGCGCCGAGTGGACGCGAATCGGGCCCCGCGCACGCGGTGGTCCCCGTTCCGCGTCGAGTCGCAGCAGGTGGGCTCGTCCAGTGGTCGCGATCCGGGCCGTGCGCGGGCTCCAGTGCCCGTTTCGCGTCCACTCGTGCTCGGCGGGCTCATCCGGTCGTCGCGATCCGGGCCCTGCGTGCGCTCCGGGGACCGTTCCGCGTCCACTCGCGACCAGCGGTCGTGACGAGTGGCCGCGTTCCGGGGTCTGCCCGGCCTCCGGAGACCGTCCCGCCGCGCCCCGGCCGGGGTCAGCTCCGAGCCGACGTCGCGTGCTCCCCGTGGGCGTGGTCCGCCGAGGCGAGGCGGTGGTGGCGGGGCGAGGAGTCGACCGAGTGCTCGGCCTGGGAGATCGCGTCGGTCACGAGCTGCCGGGCGTGCTCGTCGACGAGCCGGTAGAAGACGCGGGTGCCGTCGTGGCGGGTGGTGACCATGCGGGCCAGGCGGAGCTTCGCGAGGTGCTGCGACACGGCGGTCGGCGCTTTCTCGACCAGTGCGGCGAGCTCGGTGACCGAGCGCTCGCCGTCGCGCAGCGCGAGGATGATGCGCACGCGGGTGGCGTCGGCGAGCATCGCGAACACCTCGACCGCGAGTTCGACGTACTGGCTGTCGTGGTCGGCCGGGGAGCGGTCTTCGTCCATGCGCCGATCCTGTCACGCCCGCCGCCCGGGAGCGGTTCTCCCGCCGGTTATCTGCATGTCTATGCAGGTATAGAGTGAAGGATCCCGAGGTCAGGAGCCGCCCCGTGCTGTCCGTTCTGCGCTCCCGCGCCTACCGCTCGCTGTTCGCCGCCCAGGTGATCGCGCTGATCGGCACGGGTCTGCTCACCGTCGCGCTCGGCCTGCTCGCCTACGATCTCGCCGGTGCGCAGGCGGGCGCGGTCCTCGGCACGGCGCTGACGATCAAGATGGTCGCCTACGTCGGCGTCGCTCCCGTGATCGCTGCGCTCGTGCACCGGCTGCCGAAGAAGGTCGTCCTGGTCAGCGCCGACCTGATCCGCGCCGCCGTCGCGCTGTCATTGCCGTTCCTGACGGACGTGTGGCAGATCTACGTCCTGGTCTTCGTCCTCCAGGCCGCATCCGCGACGTTCACGCCCGCGTTCCAGTCGCTGATCCCGGTGGTGCTCCGGGATGAGCGCGAGTACACGAAGGCGCTCTCACTCTCCCGTCTCGCCTACGACCTCGAGGCGCTGGTCAGCCCGATCCTCGCGGCGGTCCTGCTGACGGTGATCAGCTACAGCAACCTCTTCCTCGGCACCGTCATCGGATTCCTCTGCTCCGCGATCCTCGTCCTGATGACGAGGCTCCCCGGACAGCCGGAGATCGCCGACCCCGGGAATCTGTGGCAGCGCACCACCGCGGGGGTGCGCGTGTTCGCCCGCACCCCGTCGCTGCGGTTCCTGATGGGCTTGAACCTGACCGTCGGCGCCGCGACCGCCCTCGTGCTGGTCAACACCGTCGTCTACGCCCGCGATGTGTTCGCGCTCGACAACTCCAGCCTCGCGCTCGCGCTCGCCTGCTACGGCGGCGGCTCCCTCCTGGTGGCCGTGAACGTGCCACGGCTGATCGAGCGGTACGGCGATCGGAGGGTCATGCTCGGCGGCAGCGCCTTCGCGCTCACCGGCCTCACCCTTGCCGTCGCGATGACCCTGCTGTCCGCGATGTGGGCGGGCGCCTGGTGGCTGCTCCTGGGGACCTGGGCGGTTCTCGGCGCGGGGAACTCGCTGATCGGCACTCCGTCGTCGCGGTTGCTGATGCGTGCGGCGACCGAGCAGAACCGCAGCGCGGTCTACACCGCGCAGTTCTCCCTCTCCCACGCCTGCTTCCTGATCACCTACCCCCTCGCGGGTTGGATCGGCGCCGTCAGCCTCATCGGCGCCGCGGTCGCGCTCCTGGTCCTCGCCCTGGTCGGCGCTGTCCTGGCCCGCCGCTCCTGGCCCGCCCGGCTGCCGACGGAGCAGGCCGCCGCGCTGCAGCCGGCCCCTGCGCGGAGCAGGCCGTGACCGCCGTCGCGCAGACCAGCGCGGCGCGCAGGCTGCGAGCAGCACTGGTCCTGGGAGTGGCGATCCTGATCGGCGTCCTGATCGGACTGCTGGTCACCAGCGGACCGTGGTCGCCCGCCCCGTCGACGGATCCAGCGCCGAAGCCGGCTTCGCCCGGGACATGCAGACCCACCACCTCCAGGGCGCTGAGATGGCGTTGCTGATCCGCGACCGGACCGAGGATGACGAGGTGCGGTACCTGGCGACCGATCTGCTCCTCACCCAGCAGCAGCAGTCCGGGCAGCTGTTCGGCTGGCTCAACATCTGGGGCCTCCCACAGGCCTCCACCGGAGAGGCCATGCAGTGGATGACCGCACCCCTGGAGGGCAGCGGTCACGAACAGATGCCGGATCACGGCACGAGCGCGGACGGATCGATGCTCATGCCGGGGCTGGCGACGCCCGCGCAGATCGCCGAGCTCACCGCCGCGACCGGAGCCGCCGCCGACGCGCTGTTCCTGGAGCTGATGATCACCCACCATGAGGGCGCCCTGACGATGTCGGACGCCGTCCTCGAGCGAGGTGAGGACCCGATGGTCCTCACCTTCGCCGAAGTCGTCTCGACCTCGCAGCGACTCGAGATCGCGCAGATGCGCGACATGCTCGACGCCCGCCACCCCTGACCTGTCCTGCTGTCGGCCGTCGGTCAGGGGTGGCCGCGTGTCACTTCCAGGCGCTGCGGCGCAGCAGCCGGAGTCCGTTCAGCGCGACGATGACCGTGGATCCCTCGTGGCCGGCGACCGCGAGCGGCAGGGGCAGGGTCGCGATCAGGTCCCAGGTCACCAGCACGGTGATGAAGGTGCCCGCGATGACCAGGTTCGCCACCACGTAGCGGTGCGCGCGCCGCGAGAGGGCGATCACCTTGGGGATCACGGTCAGATCGTCCCGGATGATCACCGCGTCGGCGGTGTCCAGGGCGAGGTCGGATCCGTGGCGGCCCATCGCGACGCCCGTGCTCGCCGAGGCCAGGGCGGGAGCGTCGTTGACGCCGTCGCCGACGAGCAGGACCGGGATGCCGCGCTCCTCGAGCCCGCGCACCGTCGCGGCCTTGTCGGCGGGCAGCAGCCGTGCGCGCACCTCGCCGATGCCGGTGCGCCCGGCGATGTCGGCGGCCGTGCGCTCGTTGTCCCCGGTCAGCAGGTGCACCGGCTCGCTCGTCAGCGCGGCGGTCTGCGCGACGGCGCTCGCCGCGTCCGGGCGCAGGGCGTCCTCGAGCGCCACTGTGCCCGCGAGTGCCCCGTCGACGACGACGTCCACGACCGTGCCCAGGATCTCCGGATGCTCCGCCGACTGCACGACGCGTACCGGCACCCCGTCGACGACGCCCTCGACGCCGCGGCCGGGCAGCGCCCGGAAGTCCGCGGCGGGAGCGACGCCCGGTCCGGCCGCCCGGACGAGCGCCCGCCCGAGGGGGTGCTCGCTGTGCTGCTCGACGGCGGCGGCCCAGCGCAGAACCTCCCCCTCCGAGACGCCCGGGGCGGGCGAGATGCGGCGGACGACGGGCGCGCCCTCGGTGAGGGTGCCCGTCTTGTCGAACGCGACGAGCCGGGTGCGGCCGAGGCGCTCCATGACGGTCGCCGACTTCACCAGCACGCCGTGGCGGCCGGCGTTCGCGATCGCCGCGAGCAGCGGAGGCATCGTCGACAGCACCACCGCGCAGGGGGACGCGACGATCATGAAGGTGATCGCCCGCAGCAGCGCGTCGCGGAAGTCGTCGCCCAGCGCCAGCGGCAGCGCGAAGACGAGCAGCGTCGCCGCGACCACGCCGAGGGAGTAGCGCTGCTCCACCTTCTCGATGAACATCTGCCGCGACGACTTCGTCTCGGACGCCTCCGCCACCAGCGTCACGACGCGGGCGATCACGGAGTCGCCCGCCTCGCGCTCGATGCGCACCGAGAGGGCGCCCGTGCCGTTCACGGTGCCCGACAGCACCCGGTCTCCCGGCCCGCGGCGCACCGGCACCGACTCGCCGGTCATCGCCGCCTGATCGACCTCGCTGACGCCGTCGACCACGACGCCGTCGCCGCCGATCCGCTCGCCCGGGCGCACGAGGATCAGGTCGCCGACCACGAGCTCGGCGGTCGGCACGGTCTCGACGTCGTCCCCGTCTGCGCCCCGGATCAGCCGGGTCGCCCGCTCCGGCGCGAGCGTCAGCAGGCTCGACACGGAGTCGGCCGTGCGCTGGGTGACGAGCGCCTCGAGGGCACCGCTGGTCGCGAAGATCACGATGAGCAGCGCTCCGTCGAACACCTGACCGATGGAGGCGGCCGCGATCGCGGCGACGATCATCAGCAGATCGACGTCGAGCACCTTCTCGCGGAGCGCGGTGAGGCCGGCCCACGCCGGCTCCCATCCGCCCGCGACGTAGCAGGCGAGGTAGAGCGTCCACCACACCGGCGCCGGGAGGCCGGCCAGCTGCAGCGGCCAGGCGATGAGGAACAGCAGCAGCGCCAGTGCCGCCCAGCGCACCTCCGGGAGTCGCGCGCCGGTGACGAGGATCGACGGCGGCTTCGCGAGCACGCGACCGCCCTCGCGCACCGGGCTCTCGGCGACCGCGCTCACGCGGGGACTTCCGAGCGGCGGTGGTGGTGCGTGCCGGCCGGAGCGTGCTCGGCCGGGAGGACGGTGCCGCGCGCGGGCCGCACCCGGGTCGGGTCGGCGAGCAGTGCGGACACCGCGCCGGCCGGCTCCGCGTGGTCGCTCCGGAACGAGCAGGCCCCTGTCCGCATATCTACATACATGCGCAGATTCTCGCACGGAGTCACGGCGACGGGCAGTGTCGCCGGGGGCACGGCAAGGGCCCCGCGAGTGGGGGGACTCGAGCGGGGCCCAGGGCCCGCGAGGGGAACGCGATGCCGTCCATGAGTGTATGCGCAGGAAGCGGGGCTCGGCGAGGAGGACGGCCGTTCAGAGCACTCTGCGGCTCGCCGCGTTCCGGGCTGCAGACGGGAGTCGGGGCCCGATCCGCGTCGTCTCGCGGTCGGCGGCGTCGGCGAGTGGACGCGATCCGAGGGCTGGCCGCGAGGCGCGGCCCGTTCCGCGTCGGATCGCAGAGGGCCGCCCGCGCGGCGGCGGGCGTCCCCGCCCCTGTGTCCTCAGACGAGGATCGCCAGCGCCGTCGAGACGATGCCGAGCACGACTCCCGCCGCGACGAGGATCAGGCCGGTGAACCGCAGGGCCCGCACGGCGTCGCTCCACCGGTGCAGCCGGATCCGCTCCGGATCCTCCTCCCGGTAGTACACCTCGCGCTGCTCCGAGTCGATCGGAGCGAGAGGATCGTCGGCGACGAGGGGTCGCGACCGCACCTCGCCGGCGCGCGACACCCAGTGCAGCGCGCGGGGCGGTCCCTCCTCGAGGTACGCGGTGGTCGGCCACCACCGGCCGTCGACCAGCAGTGCGACGAACGCCGCGAGCAGGAACAGCACGCCGAGGGGGAGCGCGACGAGGGAGAGCGCCTCGAGGATCGTCTCCAGCATTCGCCGCCCCTCTGTCCCGGTCCGATCTCGAGGGTACCGAGCGCGCGGCCGGTCCTCGCCGGGCAGTCGTCGGTGGGCGCCCGATTCTCAGTGCTGGTGCTCGTCCTCCCAGCGCGGGAACGGGTCCTCGAGCGAGTTCCACAGCGCGGGTCCGGCGAGCAGCTCCTCCGCGGTGAGCAGGCAGCCGTGCAGCACGCGGGTCAGCTCGTCGACGTCGAGGTCGCAGCCGACGAACACGATCTCCTGCCCGAGGGGCGCGTTCATGTCCCAGCTGCGGATCGAGGTCGGATCGAGGGTCAGGACGTCGCCCGCGATCGACCAGGACGCCACGCGGTCGGCTCGGCTCGCGAGGCGCACGAGACCGCGCGAGCGGAGGATCCGCCCGACCCGCTCGGTGACGAAGTCGGAGCAGACGGCCGCGTTCAGGCGCTCGGGGTGGAAGGGCAGGGGGTCGCGGAAGACGTGGGTGGTCACCGATCCGCTCTCCGCCGGAGCGGCGCCGCGGAGCGCGCGCTGCCAGCCGAGGTCCGAGGCCAGGCGGTGCGCTCGCTGCGGAGTGAGGACCGCGCGTCGCCGGCGGTACTGCTCGAGCTCGTCGACAGGCAGGATCTCGGCCCCCGGCGACAGTGCGGCCAGGAGGTCTCGGGCGGGTTCCTGCTCGACCCCGTCCCCGTCGGTGAGCACCACGAGGGTCGCGAACTCGAGCCGGGCCGCGAGCCGCTCGGCGCGGTCCCACTCCTGCGGGCCCTGCGGAGGGTGCTGGTCGGAGGGCGTGCCGAGCAGTACGCGGGACATCTCCGCGACCGATGTGACGGCGACCACGTCGAGGACGCCGATCCGTGTGTCGCCGGGGTGCCTCCTCTGCAGCAGGTGCTCGAGGACGAGAGCCACCTCCATCGGGTCGGCCGACGGGTCGAGCGCGACGACCGTCACTCCGCTCTCGCCGTCATCGGCCTGCCGGGCGAGCTCGGCGGCGAGCCCGACGGCGAACTCGCCGCTGTCGGACTCGGGGAGTTCGAGCACGGAGCTCTCGGCGGCCGCCGCTCCCGAGAGCCGCTGCGCGATCCTCGCGCTGTCACGGGCGTCGGAGGCGCTGACCAGCGTCACGGCGAGGGCGGGCGGGCGGTGCGTCGGGAACGAGGACTCCATGGTCCGCTACTCTAACGAGAATTGTTCTCAATAAGACAGGAGCACTCGTGAAGGTCCGCAACTCGCTGAAGTCGATGAAGAGCATGCCGGGATCGCAGGTCGTGCGCCGCCGCGGCCGGGTCTTCGTCATCAACAAGCTGAACCCGCGCTTCAAGGCCCGCCAGGGCTGACGGCGGGAACGACGAAGGGGCGCCGTCCTGGTCGGACGGCGCCCCTCGTCGTGCGGACGGCTCAGTGCTCGTCGTAGTGGCCGGCGTGAGCGGCGTGCCTGTGGCCGTCGTGCACGAAGTCGACGTGGTCGTCGTGCTGGACGCTCTCGTGACCGCAGGAGTCGCCGTGCTCGTGGTCGGCGGCGGAGTGCTCGGCCTCGGCCTCGTGCTCGTCGTAGTGGTCGCCGTGCAGGGCGTGGTGGTGGGTGCCGTGCACGTAGTCGACGTGGTCGTCGTGCGGGACGGCCCGGTGGCCGCAGGAGTCGCCGTGCTGGTGCTCGGTGACGGCGTGCTCGGCGTGGATCTCGGTGGTGCTCATGGCGCGGCCTCTCGTGCTGTCGATGACGTGGTCGACGCCGGATCGGGGTCCGGCGTCTCCGATCACCTCACCATATGCATAAACGAATTGCAATACATCTGCACAGTTGAGAGCGATGATCATGATCGCGAAGGGGTGGGTCTCGATACGCCCCTGCGGGGCTACTCGACCAGCAAGGGGGTCGCCGCGCCGGGGCTACTCGACCAGCAAGGGGGTCGCCGCGCCGGGGCTACTCGACCAGCAAGGGGGTCGCCGCGCCGGGGCTACTCGACCAGCAAGGGGGTCGCCGCGCCGGGGCTGTTCGACCAGCAAGGGTGGACGCCCCTGCGGGGCTGCTCGACAAGCAAGGGTGGACGCCCCTGCGGGGCTGCTCGACAAGCAAGGGTGGACGCCCCTGCGGGGCTGCTCGACCAGCAACGGGGGTCGCAGCTGCAGGGCTGCTCGACCAGCAAGGGGGTCGCCGCTGCGGAGCTGGTCGACCCGCAGGGGAGGGGGCACGCCTTGCTGATCGAGTAGCACGCGCAGCGGGCGTATCGGTGATTGCCTTGGTGGTGTCGCGGGGTTCTGACTCGTCTGCGTATCTGACGCGCCTGGCCGTGCTGTCTGGATCTCGAACTGTCGAACCCCGCGACACCGTTTGAAGCGTCCGGTCGGCGGTCATGACTTGATAGAAGCCTGACCGACCTGTGGTCTCATCACCGATTTGTCTGTCCACTGATCGGACGCGTGACCCTTGGAAGGGACGTGTCCAGCATGACAAGAAACACTGTTCAAGCCCAGTCCGTCCGCGAGATCGTCGCGGGCATCGACACTCATCAGGACAGCCACCACGTCGCGGTCCTCGACACGGCCGGCCGCGTCGTGGCCGATCAGGCGTTCCCTGCGACCGCTGCCGGATTCGCGGCGCTGCTGTCCTGGATCGGCGTGTTCGGGACGCTGCTGCGGATCGGCGTCGAGGGAACCAGCTCCTATGGCGCCGCGCTCACCCGGTTCCTGCTCGCGCAGAACGTGTCCGTGATCGAGGTCCCACCCGGTGACGCGGCCGCTCGCCGCCGACGGGGGAAGACCGACGCGTTCGACGCGGAAGCGGCCGCTCGTCGTGCGCTCGATGAGCAGTCTCCGCGGATCCCGAAGGACACGACCTCGACCGTCGAAGCCTTGCGACTACTCAGCACGACCCGGAACCTGCTGGTCAAGCAGCAGAAGGAGATCACCGGGCAGGTCGACC
>NZ_JAMRYM010000008.1:0-65414 GCF_023743255.1 Rathayibacter rubneri
GGGCGCTCCGTCAGGGGCCGGGGCACTGCTCGGGTCTCCGTGACCGCATCCTGTGCGAATGTCACGAATTCATAAAGGATGCCACGGACCGCGGAATTCGACCAGAGGGGCGGGTGCCCAGGCACGATCCGAGCGTGATCCGGCGGTCGCAGCATCGCTCCGTTGCGCGACCATTCGCACGCATGCACCGACCCTGCGCCGGAGCACCCCCGGGAGAGCGCTCACACGGCGTCGGCGCGCAGTCGGCGCAGCAGCTGCTCCAGCTCGTCGAAAAGGGGGACGGGAGCCGCGATCAGCAGGTCGGAGCTCGCCGGCCGGCCGTCGAAGCCGGCGACACGTACGCCCGCCTCCTGGGCGATCAGGACGCCCGCCGCCTGGTCCCACGGGTTCAGTCCGCGCTCGTAGTAGGCGTTCAGCTGCCCCGAGGCGACGGCGCAGAGATCGAGCGCCGCGGAGCCGATGCGCCGGATGTCGCGCACCTCGCCGAGCAGCTCCTGCACGACCGCGCCCTGGCGCATCCGGCGCGCGGAGTCGTAGCCGAAGCCCGTGCCGACCAGCGCCAGCGACAGCGAGGCGGGCGGCGTCGCCCGCAGCGGCGCTCCGTCGCGGTGAGCGCCCTCGCCGAGGGCGGCCGTGAAGACCTCGCCGGTCGCGCCGTTCACGACAGCGCCGGCGAGCGCCCTCCAGGTCCGCGGGTCGGGCTCCCCCTCGACCACCGCGATGCTCACCGCGTACGAGGGGATGCCGTAAAGGTAGTTGACCGTTCCGTCGATCGGATCGACGACCCAGGTGAGTCCGCTCGTGCCGCCGCCGCCGCCCGACTCCTCCCCCAGGAAGCCGTCGTCGGGCCGCGCCTCGGCGAGCCGGCGCCGGATCAACTGCTCGACCTCGCGGTCGGCGGCCGTGACCACGTCCTCGGGCGACGACTTCGACGCGGCGATCTCGACGCCGTCCTCCCGCCGCTGGCGGGCCAGGTGCGCCGCCTCGACAGCGATCGAGCGGGCGATGGCGAGGAGGGAGGCGTGGGCGCTCATGGTCCCAGCCTAGGGACCGCGCCATCATGGAGGCATGAGCATCCCGATCGCGATCACTGGAGCCACCGGAGCCGTGGGCGGGCGCGTCGCACGCGAGCTCGCCGACGCCGGCCTCCCCCTCCGACTGCTGGTCCGCGATCCCTCCCGAGCCCCGGAGCTCCCCGGAGCGGAGGTCGTGCGCTCGACCTTCGCCGAGCCCGGCGCCTCGCTCGAGGGCGTCCGCCTGCTGCTGATGGTCTCGGCGTCCGAGAACGAGCACCGCCTCGCGGAGCACCGCTCGCTCGTCGCCGCCGCCGCGGAGGCGGGCGTCGAGCACGTGGTCTACACGTCGTTCGCCGGAGCGGCGCACGACGCCGTGTTCACCCTCGCGCGGGATCACGCCGCGACGGAGGACGCGCTCCGAGACTCCGGCATGGGCTGGACCTTCCTGCGCGACAACCTCTACCTCGACTTCCTGCCGGACATGCTCGGCGAGGACGGCGCGATCCGCGGGCCCGCCGGCACAGGACGGGCGGCGGTCGTCGCCCGCGAGGACGTGGCGCGCACGGCCACGGCGATCCTCCGCTCCCCCGACGAGCACCGCGACGCGCTCTACGAGCTCACCGGGCCCGAGGCGCTCACCCTCGACGAGGTCGCCACCACCCTGACCGCCGCCGGCCGCCCCGCCGTGTTCGTCGACGAGACGCTCGAGGAGGCCTATGCCTCCCGGCAGCGCTGGAACGCCCCCGACTGGCAGCTCGACGCCTGGGTGAGCACCTACACCGCGATCGCCGCCGGGCAGCTCGAGCACGTCTCGGACGACGTGGAGCGCCTCACCGGGCGCCCTCCGCTGTCGCTGGCCGGGTTCCTGGCCCGCGAGCAGCGATGAAGCGGGGCACGAACCTCCCGGCGCTCGGCGGCTACAACCAGGCGCTCGTCCTCGAACTCATCCGCCGCGCGCCCGCCGGCATCAGCCGGATCGAGCTCGCCGCGCAGACCGGGCTCTCGGCGCAGACGCTCTCGAACGTCGCCCGGCGGCTCCTGCAGGACGGACTCGTGCGGGAGGCCGGCAAATCCGGATCCGGCCCGGGCAAGCCGCGCACGATCCTCCAGCTCGAACCCGATGCGCGCTTCGCGATCGGGCTGCACATCGACCCCACCGTCACCACCTGTGTGGTGCTCGACCTCGAGGGCCGCACCGTCGCCCACGCCCGCACGCGGACCCCGCGCGGCATCCGCCCCGAGGAGACCATCGCGCGCCTGAGCGCCTCGGTCGCGGCCATCATCGAGACCTCGGGCGTCGACCGGGAGCGGGTCCTGGGAGTCGGCATCGCCTTCCCCGGCCCGCTCGACGCCGAGCAGGGCCGGATCTTCGACCCGCCGCTGCTCGAGGAGTGGCACGACGTGCCGCTGGGCGAGTCGCTGTCGGCCTCGACGGGCCTCCCCGTGCACGTCGAGAAGGACGTGACGGCCGCGATGGTGGCCGAGACCTGGATCTCGACCCAGGACGTTGGCGCGAACGGCCTGCTCTTCTACTACGGCACCGGAGTCGGAGCGGGCCTGGTCGTGCACGGCGCCATCGTGCGCGGCGCCAGCAGCAACGCGGGCGACATCGGGCACCTGATCGTGGACCCGGACGGACCGCTGTGCCGGTGCGGGCGGCGCGGCTGCCTGGGCGACTCCATCGCCCCGAGCGCGCTCGTCGCCGAGGCCGTCGAGCGCGGCATCCTGCCCGCTCCGCGCGACGGACTCGATCCGAGCTCCGTCGACGCCGGGTTCAGCCGCCTGCTCGAGCGTGCGGACGCCGCGGACGAGGACGCCGTCGCCATCGTCCGTGTCGCGGCGCAGCGGATCGCGCGCGGCGTGCTCAACGTCGCGGGGCTGCTCGACCTCGATCACGTGATCTTCGGCGGGCCCTTCTGGGAGCGGGCGGCCGGCGCCGTCCTGCCCGTCGTCGCCACCGCCCTCGCCGAGGACCCCGCCTCGATGCTGACCCACCGCGTCGAGCTGCGCAGCTCCCGGCTGGGCGAGGACATCGCGGCGATCGGCGCCGCCTGCGTGGTCCTCGACCGCGCGCTGACGCCCGCGACGGCGTCGCTCCTCATCGAGACCTGATCGTCATCATCGCCCGGCTCTGGACCTGCCGGTCGCTCTTGACAGAGTTATTCAAGACGATTTATAAATAGCCCGGAGGCCGGTGGGACAACTCGCTCGGCCCCGGAGCGGACCCGCGTGCGCGGACGCTCCGACCCTCGCCCCTCCCTCGGGGGCGGGGGTCGTCCGGTCGCAGTCGCGACCCCGAAGCAAAGGAGCTTTCATGTCCCGTCGAGTCGCGGTCGCCGCCGCTGCACTCACCGTCGTGATGGGCCTCACGGCCTGCTCGGCGTCGACCCCCTCCGCCGGAGGCGAGGAGTTGAAGTCGATCAAGGTGGCCTACCAGACCACCGCCACCTTCGCCCAGATGCAGACGCTGATGGAGACCGCGAAGGAGCAGTACGAAGCCGCCCACGAGGGCGTCACGATCGAGCTGGTCCCGATCCAGGGCGAGGGTCCCGACTACTACACGAAGCTCGCACTGATGAACAAGTCGGCGGCCACCGCGCCCGACGTGCAGTACGAGGACACCTTCAAGATCCAGTCCGACGCCGCGGCCGGCTACCTCCTGCCTCTGGACGACCGCCTCGCCGAGTGGGAGGACTGGTCGCAGTTCGCCGACGGAGCCAAGCAGGCCGGGCTGGGCCCGGACGGCAAGACCTACGGGGTCTCGCTCGGCACCGACACCCGCGGCCTCTGGTACAACACCGAGCTCTTCCAGCAGGCCGGCATCGCGACGCCGTGGGCGCCCGCGACCTGGCAGGACGTGCTCGACACCGCCGCGACGATCAAGGCCGAGCTGCCCGACGTGATCCCACTCAACGTCTACTCCGGCAAGGCCGCCGGCGAGGCCGCCTCGATGCAGGGCCTCGAGATGCTGCTCTACGGCACCGAGGACACCCTCTACGACGCCGACACCAAGAAGTGGATCACGGGCAGCCAGGGCTTCCGCGACTCCCTCTCCTTCATCAGCGACGTCTACCAGGACGGCCTCGGCCCGACCCCGCAGCAGGCGCTCGACCCCAACATCTTCACCAACGTGACCGCGGAGTGGCTGCCCTCCAGCACCCTCGCCATCGCCCTCGACGGCTCCTGGCAGTCCGGCGCCTGGATCGAGGGCGGCTCGAGCCCCTGGCCCGAGTGGGACTCGACGCTCGCCCTGGCGCCGATGCCGACGCAGTTCGGCGACGCCCCCGGCTCGACCAGCATGTCCGGCGGCTGGACGCTCGCGATCGGCGCGAACACGAAGGCGCCCGACCTCGCGTTCGACTTCCTCACCACCGCGCTGAATAAGGACAACTCGCAGTCGTACGCGATCTCGAACTCGCAGATCGCGGTCCGCGCCGATGTGGCAGAGGACCCGGAGTACACCGCCGCCAACCCGTCGTTCGAGTTCTTCTCGAGCCTCGTGCCGAACACGCACTTCCGTCCGGCGACCGAGGACTACGGCCAGATCTCGAACGCGATCACCGTCGCGATGGAGTCCGTGATGACCGGGCAGCAGAGCGTCGACGAGGCCGCCGCCGCCTACGACGAGGCCGTCGAGGGCATCGTCGGGGCCGACGGCGTGACGGAAGCCGAGTAGCGTGACCCACTCCCTCCGCGCACCCGCGCGACCGGTCGACGGCCAGGAGCCCACCCGCTCCCGGCCGCCGACCGGCGAGGGGGCGGGGTCGGCGGCCCTGCACCGCCGCCGCTCGCTCCTGCGCACCCTGCCCCTGGGGCCCGCCACGGTGATCCTCGCGATCTTCCTGCTCGGGCCGATCCTCGTCTCGTTCTGGGGATCCTTCACCGACTCCTCGCTCTCGGGGAGCACCGCCGCGGCGAACTCGTTCGTCGGCTTCGACAACTACGTCGCCCTCTTCCAGGACCCGGACTTCCCCAACGCCGTGATCCTCACGGTCGTGTTCGTGCTCGGCTCGGCCGTGATCGGGCAGAACGTGCTCGGCCTGGGCCTCGCCCTGCTGATGCGCGCCTCCGGCCCGATCGTCCGCAGCATCGTCGGCACGATCGTCGTGACCGCGTGGGTGCTGCCCGAGATCGTGGCGGCCTTCGCCTCCTACGCGTTCTTCCGCGACGAGGGCACGGCCAACTCGATCCTGGCCCTGCTCGGGATCAGTGGCCCGAGCTGGCTCTACGTGTTCCCGATGGTCACGGTGATCGTGGCGAACATCTGGCGCGGCACCGCGTTCTCGATGCTCGTCTACTCCGCCGCCCTCGCCGACGTGCCGCCGGAGATCACCGAGGCGGCCGAGATGGACGGCGCCAGCGGAGTGAAGCGACTGCTGTTCGTCACCATCCCGATGATCCGCCGCACCATCGCGACGAACGCCATGATCACGACCCTCCAGACCCTCTCGGTCTTCACTCTCGTCTACGTCATGACGGGCGGTGGACCCGGCACCTCGGCGACGACCCTTCCGCTGCTCGCCTACCAGGAGGCGTTCAAGTTCGGCCAGATCGGCTTCGGCACCGCGATCGCCACCATCATGCTGCTCGTCGGCGGCATCTTCTCCGTGTTCTACGTGCGCGCGCTGCGCTCGGAAGTGGACTGACCATGTCGATCTCGATGTCCGCCCCCTCGCATCGCGTGATGCGCACGCTCTCGAACACCGTGCTGCTCGTCATCGGCGCGTGCTTCGCCCTGCCGCTGCTGTGGCTCGTGCTCGCCTCCATCGACGCCGCTCCGACCCTCTCGGTCCGGCTGCCCACGGTCCTCACCCTCGAGAACTTCCGGAGCGTCCTGACACCCGAGCTGACCTTCGGGCCGCTGGGCAACAGCGTGCTGCTCTCGGGCGGCGCGGCGCTGCTCACGGTCGTGCTCGGACTGCTCGCGGCCTACCCGCTCTCGCGGTACCGGATGCGGATCACGAAGCCGTTCCTCTACGGGATCCTCTTCGGCACCTGCCTCCCGATCACCGCGATGATGGTGCCCGTCTACAGCCTGTTCTTGCAGCTCAACCTGATCGACTCGCTGATGGGCACGGTGCTCTTCCTCACCGCCTCGTCGCTGCCGATCGCGATCTGGATGCTGAAGAACTTCATGGACTCGGTGCCGATCAGCCTCGAGGAGGCCGCCTGGATGGACGGCGCCTCGTCGATGACCACGCTCGTGCGCATCGTCATCCCGCTGATGCGCCCCGGGATCGCGGTGGTCTTCATCTTCACGTTCGTCCAGGCGTGGGGGAACTTCTTCGTCCCCTTCGTGCTGCTGCTCAGCCCCGGCAAGCAGCCGGCCGCGGTCAGCATCTTCAACTTCTTCGGCGCGAACGGAGCGGTCGCCTACGGCCAGCTCGCCGCCTACTCCCTCGTCTACTCGCTGCCGGTCCTGGCGCTCTACGTGCTCGTCCAGCGCGGTCTCGGCGGCGCCTCGGCGCTGGCCGGCGCCGTCAAGGGCTGAACCCGCGCCCGACCGCCGCCCCCTCCGGAAGGAACCCCCTCATGCACGACCGCCGCCTGCTCGTCGAAGAGCGCGTCGACCGCTTCGTCCGCGAGCGCCTGCTCCCCGCCGTCCACCGCGCCACCGCTCCGCTGGACCTCCTCGCCTGGCAGGTGCCGGACGAGCCGGTGCCTTTCGCCGAGGCCGCCTCGGCCGAGTACGCGCCGTTCTCGGCCGGGACCGCCTGGGGTCGCCCCTGGTCGACGCTGTGGCTCAAGGTGTCGGGCTCTCTTCCCGCCGAGTGGCTCGTCGACGGCGCGCTGCCCGAGGGTGTGCGCCCCGAGCTGGTCGTGGACCTCGGCTTCGACGGCGGGCAGTCGGGCTTCCAGTCCGAGGCGCTCGTCTGGCGGCCCGACGGCGTGATCGTGAAGGCGATCTCGCCGTTCAACAACACGGCGGCCGGAGCGGTCGACTCGGACGGCCGGGTCGACGTGCTGATCGAGGCCGCGGCGAACCCCGACGTCGGCAGCGACTGGAGCTTCCGCCCGACCACGGTGGGCGACCTCGCGACGGCGGGCGACGCTCCGCAGTACGTCCTGCGCCGCGTCGACGTGGCGCTGCTCGACGTCGACGTCTGGGAGCTGCTGCAGGACGTGCGCGTGCTGCGCGGACTGGTGGACGAGCTGGTGGTCGGCTCGCCCCGCCGCGCCGAGCTGCTCGTCGCACTCGAGGCGGTGACCGACGCGGTCGACCCGTCCGACGTCTCCGGGACCGCCGCCGCCGGGCGCCGTGCCCTCGAGAGCGTCCTCGCGAGCCCGGCCGTCCCCAGCGCCCACCGACTGCACGCCGTCGGGCACGCGCACATCGACTCCGCCTGGCTCTGGCCCGTGCGCGAGACGATCCGCAAGTGCGCGCGCACCTTCTCGAACGTCATCGCCCTGATGGACGAGCACCCCGACTTCGTCTTCGCCTGCTCGTCCGCGCAGCAGTTCGCCTGGATGAAGGAGCACTACCCGGAGCTGTTCGAGCGGATCCGCGAGAAGGTCGCGGCCGGTCAGTTCGTGCCGGTCGGCGGGATGTGGGTCGAGTCCGACACCAATCTGCCGGGCGGCGAGGCTATGGCCCGCCAGTTCGTCGCCGGCAAGCGGTTCTTCCTCGAGGAGTTCGGCGTGGAGTGCGAGGAGGTCTGGCTGCCCGACTCGTTCGGCTACTCCGGTGCCCTGCCGCAGATCGCCCGCGCCGCGGGAGCCCGCTGGTTCCTCACGCAGAAGATCTCGTGGAACGAGACCAACACGATGCCGCACCACACCTTCGACTGGGAGGGCATCGACGGCACGCGGATCTTCACCCACTTCCCGCCGGTCGACAAGTACAACTCCGACCTCGTCGCGTCCGACCTCGCCCACGCGGAGCGCAACTTCGCCGACCACGGCCGCAGCACCGCCTCCCTCCTCCCCTACGGCTACGGCGACGGAGGCGGCGGCCCGACCCGCGAGATGGTCGCGACCATCGCGCGCACGACCTCCCTCGAGGGCTCGCCGCGAGTCGAGCACTCGTCGCCCCGCGCGTTCTTCGAGGCGGCGGAGGCCGAGTACCCGCGGCCCGAGGTCTGGAGCGGCGAGCTCTACCTGGAGTCGCACCGCGGCGTCTACACGAGCCAGCTGCGCACCAAACAGGGCAACCGCCGCAGCGAGCACCTCCTCCGCGAGGCGGAGCTGTGGGCGAGCACCGCTACCGTGCGCACCGGAGCCGAGTACCCGGCCGCGGAGCTGCGGGAGCTCTGGCAGCTCGTGCTGCTGCAGCAGTTCCACGACATCCTCCCCGGCTCCTCCATCGCCTGGGTGCACCAGGACGCCGAGCGCAACTACGCGGCGATCGCCGTGCGACTGGAGGCCGTGATCGCCGAGGCCCTGCGGGCGCTGGCGGGGACGGGCGAGCACGCGCTGCGCGTCAACGCCGCTCCGCACGCACGCGCCGGCGTCGCCGCGCTCGGCGCGACGTCCTCCGCAGTCGCGCCCTCGCGACTCCGGGTGCAGGAGCAGGCCGGCGGGTTCGTCCTCGAGAACGAGCGGATCCGCGTCCGCGTCGACTCCGACGGCCTGCTGGCCGAGCTGGTCGACCTGGCGACCGGCCGGGACGCCGTGCCGCCCGGCGAGCGTGCCGGCGTGTTCCAGCTGCACCGCGACACCCCGAACAAGTGGGACGCCTGGGACATCGACCACCACTACCGCCGCCATGTCACCGACCTGGTCGCCGCCGACACCGTGCACCTGGGCGAGGACGGGGTCTCGGTGATCGTCGAGCGCTCCTTCTCCTCCTCGCGCCTCGTCGAGACGATCACCCTCGAGCCCGGATCGGCCGAGCTCGGGCTCACGGTCGACATCGACTGGCAGGAGAGCCAGAAGCTCCTCAAGCTCGCATTCCCGGTCGATGTGCACGCCGACCGGTTCGCCTCCGAGATCCAGTTCGGGCACATCGAGCGGCCGACGCACGCGAACACGTCCTGGGACGCGGCCCGCTACGAGACCAGCGCGCACCGCTGGATCCGCGTCGGCGAAGGGGCGTACGGGGTCGCGATCACGAACGACTCGACCTACGGCTACGACGTCACCCGGCAGCCCCGCCGCGGCGGCGGCAGCACCACGGTGGCGCGGCTCTCGCTGCTGCGCTCGGCCGTGTTCCCCGACCCGCAGCAGGACCGCGGGCAGCACCGCCTGCGCGTGGGCCTGGTCGTCGGGGCCACCACTCAGGACGCGGTGACCGCCGGCTACCGGATCAACCTCCCCGAGCGCCGCATCGAGGGCACGGCGGAGGAGGAGCTCGCTCCGCTCGTCTCCCTCTCCTCCCCCGCGGCCGTCATGGAGGCGGTCAAGCTCGCCGAGGACGGCAGCGGCGACGTGATCGTGCGGCTCTACGAGGCGCTGGGCCTGCGCTCGACGACCGAGCTGACGGCCGACTTCGCCGTCTCGGCGGTCGTGGCGACCGACCTGCTCGAGCGCCCGCTCGAGGACGACGCGACGGTCTCCTCCGCCACCGGATCCGGCGCGACCCTGTCGCTCCGGCCGTTCCAGCTGGTGACGCTGCGCCTGCGGCGCTGAGAGCGCGGGCCCCGGAGACGGCGCCCCCGGACGCGGGAACGCCCCGGTCACCTGCTGGTGATCGGGGCGTTCTGCGATGCGTGTGGCGAGTGAGGGATTCGAACCCCCGAAGGCTACGCCGTCTGATTTACAGTCAGATCCCTTTGGCCGCTAGGGTAACTCGCCGTGGCGCACCCGACCGGGAGTCGTGCTCTCGACCGAAGGCGCTGGTAAAGGATACCCGCGGGGCGGGCGGATCGGAAATCGGCGCGGGGACGCGTCACTCGGCCGCCGCGGCGTAGCGCGACGCCGCCTCGGCCACCTTGCCGGCGTAGCTGGTCGCGGGGTTGTAGGCGGCGATGGCCGCGCGCCAGCCCGACTCCGTCGACAGGTCGCCGCCCGCCTCGCAGAGGTAGCGGGCGGCGGTCACCGCCTGCTGGTCGACGTTCTGCGGATCCCAGCCGCTGGAGGCCCAGCGCATCCACGTCGCGGGGATGATCTGGAGCGGGCCCATCGCGCGGTCGACCTCCGGGTCGCCGTCCAGCGCCCCTCGATCGTTGTCCTCGACCCGGTCGAACTCCGTGCCGTCCAGGCGCGGGCCGTAGATCGGCTCGGCAGCGCGCCCGTCCTCGCCGAGCGCGCTGCCGAAGATGGTGCCGTGCCTGCTCTCGACGTACCCGATGCCGGCGAGCGTCGCCCAGTCGAGGCGGCAGTCGGGATCGACGGAGGAGGTGAGCAGCGCGGCTCCCGCGTAGGCGGTCAGCGCGCGCTCCGGGATCCCGCTGCCCTCGGCGGTGCCGGACAGCCACTCCCGGGTGGTCAGGAAGCGCACGGGAGTCGCGGCCGTCGCGTCCGCGTCCTCGAGCAGCGCGGGATCGACCGCCGCGGGGGCCGGCGCCGCCGGCGGGACCGTCAGGACTCCGCCCTCGTACTCGATGGTCGACGTGGTGGCGGCGCTGCAGCCCGCGAGCAGCGCGCCGACGAGCGGCAGCAGGAGCAGAGCGGGGAGACGGCGCATCCTCCAGTGGTACCAGCACAGCCTCCGTGGACGCCCCGCACCGCCCGGGAGCCCGGGACGCCCGGAAGCTAAACTCGCAGGCATGGCAGATTCAACGTTCGACGTCGTCAGCAAGGTCGACAAGATGGAGGCGGACAACGCCCTCAACCAGGCGCACAAGGAGGTCGAGCAGCGCTACGACTTCAAGAACGTGGGCGCCTCGATCGCGTGGAGCGGCGAGAAGATCCTGATCAAGGCCAACACGGAGGAGCGCGCGAACGCGATCCTCGACGTCTTCCAGTCGAAGCTGATCAAGCGCGGCATCAGCCTCAAGAGCCTCGACTCCGGCGAGCCCTTCCCCTCGGGCAAGGAGTACCGGATCGAGTCGACGCTCAAGGACGGCATCGACCAGGAGCACGCGAAGAAGATCAACAAGCTGATCCGCGACGAGGCCCCCAAGTCGGTCAAGTCGCAGATCCAGGGCGACGAGCTGCGCGTCTCGTCGAAGAGCCGCGACGACCTGCAGGCCACGATGGCGCTGCTCAAGGGCGCGGACCTCGATCTCGACCTCCAGTTCGTCAACTTCCGCTGAGGGATGTCCGCCGCAGGAGCACGAGCATGACCGCCGGGATCGACGAGCCCGACCACCGGGGCCGCACCGGCCTCGATCAGGAGGGCTACGACCTCACCGGCAATCCCGACGTCGACGTGAAGCGGGTGACCCTGCTCTCGAGCCACTGGTACGTCCTGCGCACCACCGAGTTCGAGTACCGGCACCGCGACGGCCGGGTCACGACCGAGCACCGCGAGACGTACGACCGCGGCAACGGAGCCGCCGTGCTGCTCTACGACGCCGACGCGCGCACCGTGGTGCTCGTGCGGCAGTTCCGCTACCCGACCTACGTCAACGGGAACCTCGACGGCATGCTCCTCGAGGTGCCCGCCGGTCTGCTCGACGAGGAGGGCCCCGAGGAGGGCGCCCGCCGGGAGGCCTCCGAGGAGACCGGCCTCGAGGTCGGCCGGCTCGAGCACGTCTTCGACGCGTACATGAGCCCCGGCTCGATCACCGAGATGCTGCACTTCTACGCGGGACGCTACCGGGCCGGCTCCCGGGAGGGCGCGTTCGCCGGCCTCGCCGACGAGGGCGAGGACACCGAGGTCGTGGAGCTCTCGTTCGACGAGGCCCTCGCCCAGATCGGGGTCCAGATCGTCGACGCGAAGACGATCATGCTCCTGCAGTGGGCGGCGCTGCGCGGCCCGTTCTCGCGCTGAGCCGCTCGGCGATCGACGTGCCCCTCCCGTCGGCCGGGCGGTCCGGAGCGAGGTAGCCGCGCGCCCATCGCTCGAGCTCGGCGTAGGCGCGGGCGCGGATCCGGGGCGCCGAGAGCACGACGTCGTGGACGGCTCCGTCGAGGCGGACGATCGTCACGGTGGATCCCAGCGTCGCGGCGCGCTCGCCGATCGACCGCACGTCGAGGGCCACGTCGGCCGAGCGCATCTCGTCGCTCCACCACGGCAGCAGCACGCTGCGGGAGGAGAGCATCGTCAGCACGGGCATCCGCAGGTTCAGCCCGCGCTCGACGCGGCGGTGCCCCGCGAGCACCGCCGCCAGCCAGGCCGGGCTCACCGGGAACCCCCGCTCGGGCCGCCACGCGGGGTCGTACTCCCACTCGCCCTCGAGCGTCGCCGAGACGGTGCGCGAGTAGAAGCCCTGATCGATCGCGGGCAGAGTGCCGTGCGGAGCGACGCGGGCGCGCAGCATCATCCACGGCGCGAGCATCTGACGGCCCATTGAGCGGGCCTGGAACTCGAGCCACGGGCTGTTGAGGACGAGCGCCGACAGCTCGTCGGGATGGCGGGCCGCCCAGAGGCTCAGCGTCAGGCCGCCCGTCGAGTGCCCCATCAGCACGAGCCGGCGGTCGCGGTGCCCGTGCTCGGCCATCGCGGCCCGCGCGGCGGCGAGATCCTCGTCGTAGACGGCGAGGTCGGTCGTGAAGCCCGGCGTCTGGTGGGGCCGCAGGCTGCGGCCGTACTTGCGCAGGTCGAGCGCGAAGAAGCGCGCGCCGAGTCCGTGCCAGAACTCCGCGAGCTCGGTCTGGAAGAAGTAGTCGCTCCAGCCGTGCACGTAGAGCACGTCCACTCCGGAGGCGGGACCCGGCCAGCGCGGCGCGACCGGCCGGTGGCGCACCAGGGTCGCGACGACCTCCCCTTCGTCGTCCTCGCCGAGGGGCAGTGTGCGCTGCTCGAAACCGGGGCCCAGGACGTCCGGCCGCCATCCCCCGCTCAGGACGCGTACGCCTTCAGCGCGCGGGCGGTGAGGGTGGAGCCGTCCGAGACGAGATCGCGGGGCGTGCCCTCGAAGACGATCGAGCCGCCGTCGTGACCGGCGCCGGGGCCCACGTCGATGATCCAGTCGGCGTGCGCCATCAGCGCCTGGTGGTGCTCGATCACGATCACCGAGCTGCCGGAGTCGACCAGCCGGTCGAGCAGACCCAGCAGGTTGTCGACATCGGCGAGGTGCAGGCCGGTCGTCGGCTCGTCCAGGATGTACACCGCGCCCTTCGAGGCCATGTTGATCGCGAGTTTGAGGCGCTGCCGCTCGCCGCCCGAGAGCGTGTTGAGCGGCTGGCCGAGGGTCAGGTAGCCCAGGCCCACGTCGACCAGGCGGGCGAGGATCGTGTGCGCGGGACCCGAGCCGAAGAACTCGGCGGCCTCGACGATCGGCAGCGAGAGCACCTCGTGGATGTTCAGGCCCCGGAGACGGTACTCGAGCACCTCGGCGGTGAAGCGCCGGCCCTCGCACTCCTCGCAGACCGACGAGACGGTGGCGGCCGGTCCGAGCTCGGTGAAGATGAGCCCCGCCCCCTTGCAGACGGGGCACGCTCCGGCGGAGTTGGCGCTGAACAGCGCGGGCTTCACTCCGTTGGCCTTCGCGAACGCCGCGCGGATGGCGTCGAGGACCCCGGTGTAGGTCGCCGGGTTGCTGCGGCGCGAACCGCGGATCGGCGACTGGTCGGCCACGACCACTCCGGGCCGCTTCGCGAGGCTGCCGTGGATGAGGGAGGACTTGCCCGACCCGGCGACGCCGGTCACGACGGTCAGCACCCCGAGCGGAACGTCGACGTCGACGCCGCGGAGGTTGTGCGTGGCCGCCCCGCGGATCTCGGCGAACGAGGTGGGCCTGCGCACGTCGCCCTTCAGCGGCACGCGGTGATCGAGGTGCCTCCCGGTGAGGGTGTCGGAGCCGCGCAGGCCCTCGACCGACCCCTCGAAGCGGATCTCGCCGCCGTGCGCTCCCGCCCGCGGCCCCAGGTCGACGACGTGGTCGGCGATCACGATGATCTCGGGCTTGTGCTCGACGACGAGCACCGTGTTGCCCTTGTCGCGGAGGCGGCGCAGCAGCTCGATCATGCGCGAGACGTCGTGCGGGTGCAGTCCGGCGGTCGGCTCGTCGAAGACGTAGGTGATGTCGGTGAGGCTGGAGCCGAGGTGCCGCACCATCTTGACGCGCTGAGCCTCGCCGCCCGAGAGGGTGCCGGACTCGCGATCGAGCGAGAGGTAGCCGAGCCCGACCTGCACGAGCGAGTCGAGGGTGCCGAGCAGCGTCTCGACGATCGGGGCGACGGAGCGGTCGTCGACGCCGCGGAGCCACTCGGCCAGGTCGGTTGCCTGCATCGAGGAGCACTCGGCGATGTTGCGGCCGGCGATGCGGGAGGCGAGCGCCGCGCGGGTCACCCGCGCCCCGCCGCACTCGGGGCAGGCGGCGAAGGTGGCCACGCGCTCGGCGAAGGCGCGGATGTGCGCCTGGGGCGACTCCTTCGCCAGGTAGAGCCGGGTGACCTTCACGACCAGGCCCTCGTAGGTGAGGTTCATCCCCCCGATCGCCATCTTGGTGGCGGGGCGGTAGAGGAACGCGTCGAGCTGCTCCGGGGTGAACTCGGCGATCGGGCGGTCGGCCGGGTACAGGCCCGACTCGGCGAGGGCCTTCCAGTACCAGCCGCCCACGACGAAGTTGGGGATCGCGTCGAGCGCGCCGCCCTCGAGGGACTTCGAGCGGTCGAAGAGCGCGTCGAGGTCGATGTCGGAGGCGCGGCCGGTGCCCTCGCAGCGCGGGCACATGCCCTCGGGCAGGTTGAACGAGAACGCGCCGCTCGTGCCGGCGTGCGGGTCGCCGATCCGGCTGAAGAGGATGCGCAGCATCGTGTACGCGTCGGTCGCGGTGCCGACCGTGGAGCGGCCGTTGGCGCCCATCCGCTCCTGGTCGACCACGATGGTCGCCGAGAGCCCGTCGAGCGACTCGACGTCGGGCCGCGCGGGCGACCCCATGAACTGCTGCACGAAGGCGGAGTAGGTCTCGTTGATGAGCCGCTGCGACTCCGCGGCGATCGTGCCGAAGACGAGCGACGACTTGCCCGAGCCCGAGACCCCCGTGAACACGGTGATGCGGCGCTTGGGGATGTCGACGTCGACGCCCCGGAGGTTGTTCTGCCGGGCACCGCGCACCCGGATGACGTCGTGCGGCCCCGCTGTCGTCGTGCTGGTCATCGCATCCCCGTCCGTCGCGCCGCCCTCGCGGCTGCCCGCAGTGTACGGGAGCCCTCCGACATGCACGAAGGCCCCCCGGCGCGCACCGGAGGGCCTTCGAGGGAGCGAGGGGTCAGCCCGCGACGGTCTCGGCGCGGGAGATCGCGATCATGTCCTCACGGGGCACGACCTTGACGCGGGCGCGTCCCTCCGGAGCGCCGAGCGCCTGCTCGTGCTCGTCGAGGCGGTGCCAGCCCTCGAGGTCGGTGTAGGCGACGCCGCGCTCCTCGAGGAGGCCCACGATCGCCGACTCCTCGGGGTGCGCCGGGGTCCACCACGACGCCTGGTCGCGCAGCACGTGGCCCACCGTCTCCATGGCGTCGGACTTGGTGTGGCCGATGAGGCCGACCGGGCCGCGCTTGATCCAGCCGGTGGCGTAGACGCCGTGGACCTGCTGGTCCTCGTCGTCCAGGACCTGGCCCTCGCGGTTGGGGATCACTCCGCGCATCTCGTCGAACGGGAGGCCGTCGAGCGGGGAGCCGAAGTAGCCGACCGCGCGGTACACGGCCTGCACCGCGACCTCGCGGATCTCGCCGGTGCCGCGCACGCCGCCCTCGCCGTCCGGCTCAGTGCGCTCGTAGCGGATCGCGGCGACGCGGCCCTGCCCGTCGTCGACGAACTCGAGCGGCTTGGCCCAGAAGTGCAGGTGGAGGCGGCGCGAGGCGCTGCCCGTCTCGCGCGTGCGCCACTGGTTCAGCACGCGGTTGATGACCATGACCTGCTTATTGGTCTCGATCGCGGCCTGCGAGGCGGGGTCGAGCACGAAGTCCTCGTCGTGCACGATCATGTCGACATCGCGCAGCTCGCCGAGCTCGCGGAGCTCCAGCGGCGTGAACTTGACCTGGGCTGGGCCGCGGCGGCCGAAGACGTGCACGTCGGTGACGGGCGAGGCCTTCAGGCCCTCGTAGACGTTCGGCGGGACCTCGGTGGGCAGCAGGTCGTCGGCGTGCTTGGCGAGCATCCGCGAGACGTCGAGCGCCACGTTGCCGTTGCCGATCACCGCGACGGAGGAGGCCTCGAGCGGCCAGGTGCGCGGCACGTCGGGGTGGCCGTCGAACCAGCTGACGAAGTCGGCCGCGCCGTAGGAGCCCTCGAGGTCGACGCCGGGGACGTCGAGCGGGGCGTCGCGGATCGCCCCGGTCGAGAAGATCACCGCGTGGTAGTGCCGCTTCAGGTCCTCGAGAGTGAGGTCGGTGCCGAAGTGCACGTTGCCGAAGATGCGGATGTCGCCGCGGTCGAGGACCTCGCGCAGGGCGTTGACGATGCCCTTGATGCGCGGGTGGTCGGGCGCGACGCCGTAGCGGACCAGGCCGTACGGGGCCGGGAGCTGCTCGAACAGGTCGATCGAAACGTCGTACTTCTTCTCGGCCTTGATCATGAGGTCGGCGGCGTAGATGCCCGCGGGCCCCGCGCCGACGATGGCCAGCCTGAGCTTGGTCATTGCGTTCCTCCTGCCGGGGCGCCGCGGCGCACGTCCGGTCTCATTTCCTGCGGCGCAGGGAGCGCCGCGACGATCGGGGTCAGCCGTTGCGGTCGACGACGGTGTCCGCGAAGCGCGTGAGCGCCTTGCGGACCGAGCCGTCGGGCAGCGGGGCGAGGGCGGCGACGGCCTCGTCCGCCCAGCGGTGGGCCTCGGCGAGGGTCTGCGCCGTGACGTCGTGGTCGCGCAACTGGGCGATGGCGTCCGAGATGTCGGCGTGCTGCTCGTCGGTGTGCGCGATCTCGTCGTGGGAGCGGCTGACGTAGCTCTCGATGCGGGCCAGCAGGACGGCCGCCTCGCGGTCGGACTCCGCCCGCTCCCGCAGGCGCAGGATCGGCAGCGTGGAGACCCCGGCGCGGATGTCGGTGCCCGGGTTCTTGCCGGTCTCCTCCGGCTGCGGGGAGAGGTCGATGACGTCGTCGACGATCTGGAACGCGACGCCGATCTTCTCGCCGAAGACGCGCATCGCCTCCTCGTACTCGGCCGGGCCGTCGGCGAAGACGACGCCGGTGCGGCCGGCGGCCGCGATGAGCGAGCCCGTCTTGTCGGCGAGCACCGCGAGGTAGTGCTCGACCGGGTCCTCGCCGTCGGTCGGGCCGACGGTCTCGTGCAGCTGGCCGAGGACGAGGCGCTCGAAGGTGTCGGCCTGGAGGCGGATCGCGCGGTCGCCGAGCTCGATCATGAGCTGGTTGGCGCGGGCGAAGAGCAGGTCGCCGGTGAGGATCGCGACGTTGTTGCCCCAGACGGTCTGAGCGGAGGGGACGCCGCGGCGCTTCTCCGCCTCGTCCATGACGTCGTCGTGGTACAGCGAGGCGAGGTGCGTGATCTCGATCGCCTGGGCGCCCAGCAGCACCTGCGGAGTATTGCCGCGGCCCAGCTGCGCGGCGAGGAGCGTGAGCATGGGGCGGACGCGCTTGCCGCCCGCCTCGAGCAGGTAGCGCGTCGAGACGTCGGCGACCTGGTCGGCGAAGGAGAGCTGGTGGACCAGCCCCGACTCGACCAGCTCGAGGCCCTCGTCGATCGCGCGGGCGAGCGAGCGGTCCGACGCGGTCGAGAAGATGCGCTCGGAGAGGCCGAGCTGCGCCGTCAGGGACGGGCTGCGGCGGGCGACGGGCGCAGTGGCGTTCACACTGAAACCCTAACGTCTCGGCCCGGGTCGGCTCCGGTGCTCATGAGGTCGCGACGATCGGCTTGATGCCGCGGTGCAGCGCCACGATGCCGAACGTGAGGTTCTTGTAGGCGACCCGCTCGAAACCGGCCTCGCGGAGCCACGAGGCGACGACCTTCTGCTCGGGCCACGCGCGGATGGAGTCGCCCAGGTAGTCGTAGGCGGGGTCGTTCGACGAGGCGACGCGCACGATCGCCGGCATCACCCGCGAGAGGTAGAGGTCGTAGGCCGCGGCGAGCGGCTTCACGGGCGGAGTCGAGAACTCGCAGATCACGACGCGACCGCCCGGCTTCACCACGCGGAAGAACTCGGCGAGCGCCGTGCGCGGCTCGGCGACGTTGCGCAGTCCGAACGAGATCGTGACGGCGTCGAAGGACTCGTCCTCGAAGGGGAGGTCCATCGCGTCGGCCTGCACGAACTCGATCAGCTCGTTGCCGGCCTGGCGGCGGCGGCCGACCGAGATCATGCCGCGCGAGAAGTCCGCGGCGACCACCTCGGCGCCGGAGCGCGCGAGGGAGGCGGAGGAGGTGCCGGTGCCCGCGGCGACGTCGAGGATCCGCTCGCCCTTCACCGGGTTCACGGCACGCGTCGTGGCGATGCGCCAGAGGTGGTCGTTGCCCGCGGACAGGACGGTGTTGGTCAGGTCGTAGGCGGGCGCCACCGTGTCGAACATGGCGGCGACCTCGTCGGGGCGCTTGGTGAGGTCAGCCTTAGTCACGATCATCGAGTCTAGAGCGAGCGGCGGGACGGCGGCTGTGGATCCGCCTCCGGAGCGCCCTTCCGGGAGGACGTGCGAGGAGCCGGAACCGCCCTGCTCCGCCTAGCGGGCGGCTCCGGCGCGCATCACGGTACCGGCGCGGATCCGGCCGGAGGGCGCGGGGCGCGGGACGTCCGCTGCTCCGGCGCGGACCGCGGGGTCCTGCACACCCTCCCGATCCGGCGGAGGGCCCAGCGGGGCGGGCGTAGCCTTAGGGCGTGACGCTCATCGGCGCCGGGGCTCCCCCTCTCCACGTCGGGACGACCCCGCTGGACTCCCCCGCGGCGCTCCCCTCTCTCGCGGATCCCCGCCATCCCCTCCTCTGGCAGCGCAACGGCTCCGGACTCGTCGGTCTCGGCGAGGCGCTCCGGCTCGAGTTCTCGGGGCCCGACCGCCTGCGCGAGGCCGCCGACGCGTGGCGGACGCTCTGCGCCTCCGCCACGGTCGACGATCCGATCGGGCTGCCGGGAACGGGGCTCGTCGCCTTCGGCGCGTTCGCGTTCTCGAGCCGCTCGTCGGCGACCAGCGTGCTGATCGTGCCGCGGACGGTCGTCGGCTCGCGCGGAGGCCGCTCCTGGGTCACCACGATCTCCTCCGACGGCGGACTGGGAGCGGACCGGCCCGCCGCGCAGCCGTTCGGCGACGAGTACCGCCTCTCCCTTCTTCCCGGCGCGATGACGCCGGACGGCTACCGCTCGGCGGTGGCCTCGGCGGTCGGCAGCATCCGCGCCGGGGCGCTCGAGAAGGTCGTGCTGGCGCGCGACCTCCGCGGGCACCTCCCCCGCGGTGCCGACCTGCGGCGGATCCTGGTGGACTTCGCGTCCACGTATCCCGACTGCTGGACCTTCGCCGTCGACGGCTTCGTCGGCGCGAGCCCGGAGACCCTCGTGGGGGTCGACCACGGAGCGATCACCGCGCGGGTCCTCGCCGGCACGAGCGCGCGCGGGACGGACGCGGCGTCCGACGCGGCGATCGCGCAGACCCTCCTCGACAGCGCCAAGGACCGCTCCGAGCACGCCTTCGCGATCGCGAGCCTGCTGAAGGAGCTGCGGCCGCACACGTCGTCGTTGAGCGCGAGCGGCGAGCCGTTCACGCTGAAGCTGCCGAACCTGTGGCACCTCGCCACCGACGTGCGCGGCACACTCGGCGATGCCTCGACCGCGCTCGACCTGGTCGACGCCCTGCACCCGACGGCAGCCGTCGCCGGCACGCCCACCGCCTCGGCGCTGGAGCTGATCGACGAGCTCGAGCCCTTCGACCGCGGCCGCTACGCCGGGCCGGTGGGTTGGATCGACGGCCGCGGCGACGGCGAGTGGGCCGTCGGCCTGCGCAGCGCCCAGATCGACGACGACGGCGACCTCACGGCGTGGGCCGGCGCCGGGATCGTCGCCGACCGCGACCCCGACGCCGAACTGGCCGAGACGCGGATCAAGTTCCGTCCGGTGCAGGACGCGCTGAGCTGAGCCCGAGCGCGCCTCCTGACGTGCTCACGACACCGCCGGCCGTCTCCGAGTTGAACGAAGAATCTGCCGCGGGCGTGCGCCCGCGAACTCCCCGACGTGTGCGGAGGCGGCGGTGGAGCGCGTCGATCCGCCGCCCGATCTCAGAGCGGCGCGGGGACGTCGACAGACGGAGGACGCGGTCCGGGTCGGCCCCCGAAGCGCGCCGGCGGACGCGTCGTCACGCGTCGTCCGGTCGGCGTGGTCCAGTCGGCCGCGCCGTCCGGATGCAGCACGTACGTCCAGCGATCGCCGTGGCGGACGTGGTGGTGGGCGACGCACAGCGAGGCGAGGTTGCCCGGCGACGTCTCTCCGCCGTTCCGCCACTCGACGGTGTGGTCAGCCTCGGAGGTCGACGCCGGTCGGGTGCAACCCGGGAAACGGCACGTCCGGTCCCGCAGCTGAACCAGCAGGCGCATCCGCGGGGGCGGCACTCGATGCGTGCGCCCGACTGAGAGGATCGCGCCGGTCGTCGCGTCGCTGCGGACCGGGGTGAAGGTCGTCTCGGCCCCGACGAGTCCGTCCGCTGCCTGGACGGGCACGAGGCCGTACCCGTCGAGATCGACGGGGCCGTCGTCGGCGCCGGAGGCGGTGGTCTCCGCCATCAGCAACGTCACCTCCGCGCGGATGCCGGGGACGAAGGCGGTCGGCCCCCGACCGTCGGCATCGGTCGCCGTCCCGGGGACGTCGCCCAGGCACAGGAGGTCGCCGAGCGCGTCGGCGCGGAGCTGAGCGAGAGTGCGCCCGTCACCGCCTCCGTCGGAGGTGGACGCGTCGCGCAGGGCGCGGGCGATCCGGTCGAGGCGCGCGAGCGCCCCGACCGCGGTCGGAGCGGGCAGGTGCGCGCAGAGCGTCGCCATCCCGTCGGCATCGGCTCTGAGCCAGACCGCGCGGCCCTCCCGAGCCCGCTCGTGCCGCTCGGCGAGAGGCCGCTCGTGCAGCTCGTCCCGGAGCCGTGCCAGGGCGCGCCGCAGCTGGGTGGGCGTCATCGCGACGGCGAGCTCGACAGCCCGCTCATCGAGGGCCGCGCGCGACTGCGCCGGGAGGGACGCAGCGACCGCGCAGATCACCTGGCCCGCCTCCCACCGCATCAGTGCTGCCGCCGGAGCGGCGCGGGTGCGGGGCAGCTCGTCGACCAGCAGCGCCGCGTACTCGATCTCGCGTGTGACGGCTCTCTCGGAGATCTGCAGCGCCACCGCGAACTCGGCTCGCGCGGACCGGTCGACGAGATCGCGCGACTCGGCCGTCGTGAGGCTCCGCCCCCGCGCGAAGGACACCGGGCTGGCCAGCGCCGCGCGGTATCCCGCGTGCAGCGCTTCCGCCGCGGCGAGGAGCACCGGGGCCGCGCTGAGCGCCAGTTCCGCTGCTCGGTCGCCGAGTCTCCGCACCTCGCTCAGTGCCGCTTCCGCCGTTCCCGTCTCCGTCATACGCGCAGTGAAGCAGGGAGTGCCGGCGACCGCTCCGCGCAGGCCGCGATCGGGGGAGGAAACAGCTCACACCTGCCGGTGGAGGAACGCCCCTCCCCACTCGGCCCTCAGCGCCCCAGCGGGATCTCCACGATCCCCGGCCCGTCACCCGGCGCCGTCAGCGCCTGCTCCAGCTCCCCACGGGTCGACACCCGAGAGTACGCCCACCCGTACGCCCGTGCCAGCGACTCCAGGTCCACCGACTGCGGAGTGAACTGCACGCGGTCGAAGGCGTCCGGCGCCGAGCTCGACGCGACCTCGAGGCCGTCGAAGATCGTGCCTCCTCCGTCGTTCACGACGACGAGCTGCACCCGCGGCCGCCGCTCGCCGGGAGCGAGCATCAGCCCGCCCGCCTCGTGCAGCAGCGTGAGGTCGCCGAGGATCACGCGCGTCACTCCCGCCGCGCCGCGCTCGGCCGACTGCGACGCCACGGCGATGCCGAGCGCCGTCGAGACGGTGCCGTCGATGCCGGCGAGACCGCGGTTGGAGTGCACCGTGACCTTCTTGCCCGGCAGCACGCCGTCGGCCACGCGGATGAGGCGCGACGCCCCGAAGAGCAGGCGGTCGTGCGGCCAGGTCACGCGCCAGACGGCCGACACGACGAAGTCCCGGGTGAGGGGCGCGCGCACGGCGGCGAGGGCGTTGCGCGCGAAGCTGCGGCGGTCCTCCAGCGACATGGTGCCGCCGTCGGGGGCCTCGGGCAGCGCGTCGGGATCCTCCACGAGCGCGCGGCTGCGGAACACCCATGAGCCGGCCCACGCACGCTCGGCGCGATCGGGACGCGGCGCGTCGGAGGGGCGCACCACCTCCACTCCCGCGACCCGCCGCGCACGTCGGCCGGGGTTGTAGAACTGGGGACGGCCCCGGTCGACGACGATCACCTCGACGTCCTCGCGGCGCAGCAGCTCCGGCACCTCCCGCGAGAGCGTCGGATGACCGAAGACGATCGCGCGCCGCACCCGCCCGCCGAAGTCCGGGTCGCCCAGCAGTCGCCGCCAGGCGACCACCAGCTGCGGCCCGAAGCGCGCCCCGGAGGAGACCTCGGCCAGCAGGGGCCAGTCGCCCGCGCGGGCGGTCGCCTCGGCGACGTCCCCCGCCTTGTCCCCGGCGATGACGACCGTCAAGGGCTCGTCCGGCCCGGCGACGACGCGCTCGACCTCCTCGGCGGGGCCGCGCACGGGGAGCGGCTCGGCCGCGGGGACCTCGAACGCCGGCAAGCGCGAGGAGAGCGGGTCGCGGAACGCCAGATTCAGGTGCACCGGGCCGCCGGGGTGCAGCGCCGCGGCCATCGCCCGGTCGGCGAGCGCGGCGGCCTCCTCCGGCGGCGTCTCGGGTCCGGGCGCGGCGACGTCCTCGAACAGCCGCACGGCGCGGCCGTAGAGCTCGCGCTGCTCCGTCGTCTGGTTGGAGCGGATGCCGCGCAGCTCGTCCGGACGATCGGCGGTGAGCACGATAAGCGGCACGTCCGAGGCGTCGGCCTCGAGGACGGCGGGGTGCAGGTTGGCGGTCGCGGTCCCGGAGGTGGTGATCACCAGCGCCGGCAGTCCGGACTCCAGGGCGAGACCCAGGGCGAGGAAGCCGGCCGAGCGCTCGTCGACGCGCACGTGCAGGCGGATCGCGCCGCGCGTCTCGAGCTCGGCGGCGACGAGCGCCAGCGCCTGCGACCGCGATCCCGGAGAGACGACGACGTCGCGGACGCCGAGCGCGACGAAGCGGGCGAGGAGGTCGACCGCGGAACGGGTGGAGGGCGCGACCGGAGGGTGCTCAGGCATCCCGTCGGCCGGGGCCGTCGGACTTGTCGGGGTCGTCCAGATCGGCGAGGTCGCGCTCGAGCTGGGCGATGCGCTCGGCCTGCTCGCGCTCCTTCTCGGGATCGCGCTCCTGGCGGATCGTGCCGAGGAAGTCGGGGTCGTCGTCCGGAGCCGTGAATCGGCGTCCGTTCGCTCGCTGCTTGCGGGGACGGCCGATCCAGAACCACAGCCCCGCGCCGATCACCGGCAGGAGGAGGACCACGAGGACCCAGGACCACTTGGGGATCGCGCGCACCGCGTGGCGGTTGCTCATCGCGACATCGATCACGGTGTAGACCGTGAAGACGGCGAGGGCCACGAGCAGGCCGATAACGAGGCGGATCACAGAGTTCAGTCTACGTCCGCCTGCTGTTCGCGGACCGGGCGCTCGGAGGCTGGACAGGAGGCTCCCGGGGTGCTCACGGAAGCGCGTGCAGGGGCCGACGTACACTGTCCCGGTGAAACTCAGCCGCGCCGTCGTCGTCTACTCGCTCCTGCGTCTGGCGATGTTCGCCGCTGTCTTCGTCCTGGTGTACCTGCCCGCCCGCAACTTCGTCGACTCCGAGCTGACCGCAGCGGTCACCGCGGGCGTCGTCGCGGCGATCGCCAGCATGTCGCTCTCCTACATCGTGCTCCGCAGGCCCCGCGAGGCCATCGCCGAGGCGATCTACGAGCGCCGCAAGGACGTGCCCCGCGCGCCCACCGACGACGACATCGAGGACGCCGCGGTCGACCGCTCGCGCGAGGAGCGCTAGAGCGCTACCGCGCCTCAGAACGCGAGCGCCGCCCCGAGGATCGCCGCGTACGCCAGCCCGCCCAGGCTCGTCAGCTGCAGCGCCAGGATCAGCTCCTTCGCCGTGCGCGCGGTGAGCGTGATGAGGATCGCCGGCAGGATCGCCAGCAGCACGAACAGCGTGAGCCAGGCGAGCGGGTAGAACAGCGCCAGGATCACCGAGATGCCGAACGGCACCAGCACGAACGCGCTGTACAGCGCGCGGGCGACGGTCGGGCCGACGATCACGGCGAGGGTCCGCTTGCCGGACGCCCGGTCGGTCGGGATGTCGCGGATGTTGTTGACCATCAGCACCGCGCAGGCGAAGAGGCCGGCGGCGACCGCGCCGAGCCACGACTCCTGATTGGTGCGGCCGATCTGCACGAAGGTGGTGCCGACGGTGGCGACGAGGCCGAAGAACACGAAGACGAAGACGTCGCCGAGGCCGAGGTATCCGTAGGGGCGGCGGCCGCCCGTGTAGAACCAGCCCGCGGCGATGGCGGCGGCGCCCACGAGCAGGAACCACCAGTGGCCGGACAGCACGGTGAGCACGAGACCGGCGACCGCGGCCAGGCCGAAGAAGACCAGGGCGACGGTGAGCACCTGCTTCGGCTTCGCCGCTCCGGAGCCGGTGAGGCGCGAGGGGCCGACGCGGTTCGCGTCCGTGCCGCGCACGCCGTCGGAGTAGTCGTTGGCGTAGTTGACGCCGATCTGGAGCGCGAGCGAGACCGCGAGGCAGAGCAGGGCGCGGACCCAGTGCCAGCCCTCGTCCGTGACCTGGGTCGCTCCGGTGCCGATCAGCACGGGAGCGATCGCGAGCGGGAGCGTGCGCAGGCGGGCTCCCGCGATCCATTCGCGCGCTCCGGCCGGGGCGACCTGCACCTTCTGCGGGTTGCCGCCGGGACGGCCGCTCCGGGGCTTCGCCTGCGGCTTCTTCTTGCGACTCGTACTCGACACGGAGGGAATCCTACCCAGACGCCTCAGTCGGCGGTCGCGGCGAGGCCCTCCAGCGCACGGCGGTCCGGCTTGCCGGAGACGAGCAGCGGCACGGCCTCCACGCGCAGCACCGCGGCGGGCCGGGCGGCGCGGCCGAGCACCTCCTGCACCGCGGATCTGACCTCAGCGAGGGCCGCCCCGGACGTCGTCACCAGCACGGGCACCTCGCCCCACTCCTCGTCGGCCCGGCGCACGACGACCGCATCGGGGACGGCACCGTCGCGCAGCACCTTCTCGACCGCGTCGAGCGAGACCTTCTCCCCACCCGAGACGATCACCCGGTCCAGGCGGCCGGTCACCCGGAGCCGCCCGTCGACCAGCTCGCCCGCGTCGCCGGTCCGGTACCAGCGCTCCCCCGCGAGGCTGACGAACGCGGCGGCCGTGCGGTCGAGGTCGACCCCGCCGTCGGCGTCGAGGTACCCCTCGGCGAGGGTCGGCCCGCCCAGCAGCACCTGGCCGTCGTCGATCCGGGCCCGGACGTCGCGCAGCGGCGCTCCGTCGTAGACGCAGCCGCCCGCCGTCTCGCTCGAGCCGTAGGTGAGGCGCACCCGCACTCCGAGCGCCGCGGCCCGGTCGCACAGCGACCGCGGTGCGGCCTGTCCGCCGATCAGCAGCGCATCGAACGAGCGGAGCGTCGCGGCCTCGGCCGGGTCCGCCTCCGCGGCGTCGAGCAGCCGGGCGAGCTGCACGGGCACGAGGGAGGAGTAGCGGCGCTCCCCCGCGGGCATCGTGCGGGCGAGGGCGAGGAACGCGAGCGGATCGAAGTGGCCCTCGGGGAGCACGACCGGGTCGGCGTCGGCGGTGATCGAGCGCACGAGCACCTGCACCCCCGCGATGTAGTGCGTGGGCAGGCACAGCAGCCAGCGGCCCGGTCCGCCGAGCTCGGCGAGGGCGGCGGCGGCGCTGGTCAGCAGCGCCCCGGTCGCGAGGGCGACGCGCTTGGGCGGGCCGGAGGAGCCCGAGGTCTCGACGACGACCGCGACGCGCTGCGGCACCTCCCCGGCGGCCGCGATCGACGCTCCGGGTGCGCCCACCCGCACGGCAGGGCCGCTGCCGTCGAGCGCCGCGCGCAGGGCGATCAGCACCCGCTCCGCAGCGGCGTCGACCGCGATCAGCTCGCGCGTCATGCGCTCAGTACTGCCACGGGAACGGCGACCAGTCGGGCTCGCGCTTCTCGAGGAACGAGTCGCGCCCCTCGACGGCCTCGTCGGTGCCGTAGGCGAGCCGCGTCGTCTCGCCGGCGAAGAGCTGCTGGCCGACGAGCCCGTCGTCGACGGCGTTGAACGCGTACTTGAGCATGCGGATGGCGGTGGGCGACTTGGTCAGGATCGTCTCGGCCCACTCCAGCGCCGTCGACTCGAGCTCGGCGTGCGGCACGACCGCGTTCACGGCGCCCATCTCGTAGGCGCGCTGCGCCGAGTACTCGCGGGCGAGGAAGAAGACCTCGCGGGCCGCCTTCTGCCCGATCTGGCGGGCGAAGTACGCCGACCCGTAGCCGGCGTCGAACGAGCCGACATCGGCGTCCGTCTGCTTGAACCGGCCGTGCTCGGCCGAGGCGATGGTGAGGTCGCAGACCACGTGCAGGGAGTGCCCGCCGCCCGCCGCCCAGCCGGGCACCGCCGCGAGGACGACCTTCGGCATGAAGCGGATGAGGCGCTGGACCTCGAGGATGTGCAGGCGGCCCGACCGGGCCGCGTCGATCCCGTCGGCCGTCTCGCCGTCGGAGTAGCGGTAGCCGTCGCGCCCGCGGATCCGCTGGTCGCCGCCGGAGCAGAACGCCCAGCCGCCGTCCTTCGGGCTCGGGCCGTTGCCGGTGAGGATCACGACGCCGATGCGCGGGTTCGTCCGGGCGTCCTCGAGCGCGGTGTAGAGCTCGTCGACGGTGCGCGGGCGGAACGCGTTGCGCACCTCCGGCCGGTCGAAGGCGACCCGGGCGATGCGCCCGGTGCGGTCGTGGTGGTAGGTGATGTCCTCGAGAGCGTCGAAGCCGCGCACCGGCTCCCACCGGCTCGCGTCGAACAGCTCGGAAACCTGCGTGCTCATGCCCTCGACCCTACTGTCGCGAGCCGAGCGGACGCCCGGGCCCGGAGGACGGGGATCTCGATACGCGCTCTCCGCGCGCTACTCGATCAGCAGGGAGGACCGCCGCCCTCTGCTGGTCGAGCAGCCCCGCAGGGGCGTATCGAGACCCGCGAGCCCCCGGCACGCGAAGAGGGACCCCGCGCGGCGCGGGGTCCCTCTGTCGTCGGTGCTGCGGCGTGCTACTTCGCGGTGGAGGTGCGGCGGTTCTCGGCCGACACCATCCAGGCGAACTGCTCGAGGCTCTGGATGATCGCGTGCAGGAGGTCCGCGCTGGTCGGGTCCTCCTCGTCCACCTGGTCGTGCACCTCGCGCATGGTGGCGGCGGTGTTCTCGAGGCGGATGGTGACGAGGTCCACCGTCTCGGCGGTGTCGATCTCGCCGTGCGGGTACTCGGGCAGCGTGGTGGTCGCCGCGACGGTGTCGCTGCGGCCGTCCGGGATCCCGTGGAGGGCGCGCATGCGCTCGGCGATGTCGTCGCTGAACTCGCGCGCGGCCTCGATGATCTCGTCGAGCTGCAGGTGCAGGTCGCGGAAGTTCTTGCCGACGACGTTCCAGTGCGCCTGCTTGCCCTGCACGTGGAGCTCGATCAGGTCGACGAGGACGATCTGGAGACTGTCGAGCAGCTCCTTCGAGGCCTTGAAGCCCTTCTCGGCGTTCTGACGACGGCTGGTCTTGGCTCCGGAGCCGGCGGGGGCTTCGACGTGGCGTTCGAGGGTGGTGGTCATGGACCATTCCTTTCTCTTGACGGTGTCGGGGTGATCCCCTCCACCGAGTGTGACTGCTGCGGCTGGATGCCGCCCGGACGGCGGCCGGGAGCGAAGGGGGGTTGACTCCGGGCGCGCGGGCGGCGCTCAGATCGTGGCGACCGAGCCGGAGTCGACGCGGTAGTTCGACCCGTTCACGAACGAGGCGCGGTCGGAGCAGAGGAACGCGATCACGGCGGCGACCTCGTCGGTCTCGCCGCGGCGCTTGAGCTCCATGTACGGGCGCTCCTCGTCGAGGAACGACGTGATCGCCTCCTCGGTCGACGTGCCCCGCTGGTCGGCGCGCTTCTGCATCATCGCGTCGGTCATGGGGCTCCGGATGAACGCGGGCGAGACCGCGTTCACGAGCAGGCCCTCGAGCGCGTACGAGCGCGAGAGGCCCTTCGCCAGGGCGAGCACCCCCGCCTTGGCGGCGCAGTACGGCAGCTCGTCGTCGTAGGGCTGCACCGCGTCCTCGGAGGCGACGAGCACGAGGCGTCCCCAGCCGCCGCTGCGCAGATCCGGGAGGAACTCGCGCACGAGCCGCACGGGACCCAGCAGGTCGGTCTCGAGCGTGCTGGTCCAGCCCTCGTCGTCGATCTCGTGGAAGAGGCCCTGGGCGCCGGTGACGCCCGCGCTCTGCACGAGGATGTCGATCTCGCCGACCGCCTCGGCGACCCTCGCGTGCAGGGCGGCGAGCTCCTCGATGCTCGTGACGTCGGCGGCGAAGGCGTGCAGGCGCCCCTCGGGTGCGTTGAGCCCTGCGGCCGCCGCGTCGAGCTTCTCCTGATCGCGGTCCGACACGACGACGGTCGCGCCCTCCGCGAGCAGGAGTGTCGCGGTGGCGAGCCCGATGCCCGAGTCCGCTCCGGTGACGAGGGCGGTGCGTCCGGTGATTCCTAGATCCATGACTCCGGTCTACGCTCCCCTGCCCCGGGCGCTCAACGACTTGCGCCGAACACCTCCACCGGTCTACCGCGCGTGGGGGTGTCGATCGCGAAGATCCCGCCCGAGAGCGGGGCGTCGACGAGCTGCTGCTCCTCGAGCTTCTCGCGGGCGGTGCCGACGAACAGCGTCGACAGGTCCGGTCCGCCGAAGCCGAGACCGGTGACGTTGGGCGCGGGGATCGCGATCTCGTCGAGCAGCTCGCCCTCGGGGCTCCACCGCAGCACGGCGCTCTCGCCGTTCGCGCCCGTCCAGAAGCAGCCGTCGACGTCGAGGGCGAGGCCGTCGAACGACCGGCCGACCAGGAACGGCTCCGGTTCGCCGAGCTCGTCGCCGTAGGAGCAGCGGAAGACGGTCGAGACGCCCGTGTCGGTGAAGTAGAAGGTCGCTCCGTCGTCGGACCACTCGAAGCCGTTCGCGACGGCGAAGCCGCCCAGCAGCGTCTCGAGGCGCCCGGAGGCGTCCACGCGGTAGAGAGCGCCGTCCGGCTCCTCGGTGGTGAGGTTCATCGATCCCGCGACGAACCGACCGGAGGGGTCGCACTTGCCCTCGTTCATCCGGAGGCCGGCGTGCACGTGCTCGATCGGCGCGAGCTCGCGCTCGATCGCGAACGCGTCGTCGAGCAGCACGATCCGGTCGCCCAGGGCGGCGACGAAGCCGCCCCCGCGGACCGGCTGGAAGGATCCCAGCGGCGCCTCGACGGGCACGACCAGGTCGTCGGAGCCGTCGACCGCGCCGTCGGGAGCGCTCTCATGGATCGTCCCGGTCGAGATGTCGCACCACAGCAGCCGGCCGTCGAACCAGAACGGGCTCTCGACCAGGATCGCCCGGGTGTCGCGGAACAGACGCGCACTCAGCTCGCTCATGAACTCCTCCTCTTGCCGCTCCCGGGCTTCCTCGACCCGGGCTTCCTCGACCCGACCTTCTCGGGTGCGAGCTCCTCGATGGTGATCGCCGCGTTGACGAGCGCCAGGTGGCTGAGGCCCTGCGGCAGGTTGCCCCAGAAGGCCAGGTCGTCGGTGGCGACCATCTCGGACATCAGTCCGACGTCGTTGGGCATCGTCGCGACCAGCTCGTCCATCAGCGCGATCGCCTCGTCGTGCCGGCCGACGCAGGCCAGCGCGGAGGCGAGCCAGAACGAGCAGGCGACGAAGGGGTGCTCCTCCCCCTCCATGCCGGAGTAGCGGAACATCAGGGCGCCGCGGCCGAGCTCGCCCACCAGGGCGTCGATCGTCGAGATCATCCGCTCGCCGCGCTCGTACCCGCTCGGGGCGTGCAGCAGCACCGAGGCGTCGAGCTCGGACGAACCGGGGTACATCACGTAGGAGCCCAGCTCCTCGGACCAGCAGTGCTCCTCGATCCACTCGCGGAGGCGGTCGCGCTCGAACCGCCACCGGTCCGGGCTGCCGGGGATCTGCCCGACCTCGGCGAGGTGCACGGCGGCGTCCAGCGCCTGCCAGCAGCCCATCTTCGAGGACGAGTAGTGCTGCTCCTCCTTCAGCTCCCACATGCCGGCGTCGCGGTTGCGCCAGAGGTCGCACGTGGTGTCGGCGACACGCGAGAGCAGCCGGCCGGTCTGGATGTCGAGCACGTTCCCCGAGTCGACGTAGATGCGGCAGATGTCGAAGAGATCGCCGAAGACGCCGAGCTGCAGCTGGTTCTGCGCTCCGTTGCCCGAGACGACCGGACCGATGCCCGCCCAGCCGGGCACGTCGTACTCCGTCACCCCGGAGGGCAGCGAGCCGTCGAGACCGTAGAAGATGTGCAGGTCCGGGCCGTGCTCCTTGATGGTGCGCAGGAGCCACGACAGGGCCGCGTGCGTCTCCTCGCGCAGACCGAAGCGCACGAGCGCGTGCGCCGTGTAGGCGGCGTCGCGGACCCACGCGAAGCGGTAGTCCCAGTTCTTGCCGCCGTTGGGCGACTCGGGGAGCGACGTGGTGGCGGCCGCCGCGATCGCGCCGGTGGGCGAGTAGATCAGCAGCTTGAGTGCGAGCGCGCTGCGCTGCACGGCGTCGGCCCACGGGCCGTCGTACGAGAACTCCTCGGACCAGGAGAGCCAGCTCCGGATCGTGCGGTCGATGCCGCGATCGACGTTGTGCGCGTCGGGGAAGTGCAGCGGCTCGTCGTGCGTGGCCGAGACCACGAGGACGTGGCGCGAGGGCTTCTTCCCGCCCGTGACGGTGAAGGCCCCGGTCAGCTCGTCCCCGGCTCCGGAGGGGGCGTCGTCGCCGTCGGGCCCGTGCTCCTGCCCGGTGATGCCGATGGTGATGTCGCCGGCGCGGATGAGCGAGCGGCCGTCGGCGTTCTGGATCCACGGCGAGACCGTGCCGAGGCCGGTGCCCGGTCGGACGGCCCAGCGCATCCGCACCTCGCCCTGGACACCGTCGACGCGCCGGGCCAGCTCGGCCCACGGCAGGCGGCCCGCGATGCCGGTGACGAGCGCGTCGGTGACCCTGACGGATCCGGACTCGGTGGTGAACGTGGTCTCGAGGACGTTGGTGTCCTGCAGGTACCGGCGCGCGACCTCGGCGGGCTCCTCGGGTCGCAGCTCGACGCAGCCGCCGGACTCCGGGTCGATCAGCGCGGCGAACGCGGGGGTCGAGCCGAGGTCGGGAACCGGCATCCAGTCGACGCTGCCGTCCCGCGCGATCAGGGCGACCGTCCTCCCGTCGCCGATCGCCGCGTAGTCGCGCAGGGGTCTGGTCGCTCGGGGTTCCGCCATGCCCTCACGCTAGGCGGGACGCCTGCGGCGGACCTGGGCTTGCGGGGGCGGGCGGATGCGGATAGCGCGACGTCGTCAGGCGGTCGCGATGCCGCCGAACTCCTCCATCCGAGCGGTGAACTCGGCGCGGTCGGCCGACTCGAGCACTCCGCTCGCGTAGCCGGCCAGGAACGCGCCGCTCGGCGACGGGCTCAGGCCGACGTCGTCCAGCATCGCCTCGACCTCGCCGCTCGGGTCGGAGTCGAGGTCGACGAGCCCCAGCTCGACCGCCGGCACGACCCGGTCGGTGGAGGAAGCCGTGACGACCCAGAGCGCCGCCCGCGCCTCCTCGTCGCTCAGCTCGCCGGAGAGGGTGTAGCCGACCTCCGACCACTCCGACGGCGCGTCCGCGATGTCGATCGAGTCGAAGCCGAGGGGGGCGAGCGCGGCCGTGAAACGATCGACCACGGCCTGCTTGTCCGCGTCGGTCGAGAGATCGGCCTCGGCGTAGCCGGTCGCCGAGAGGTAGTCGACGAGCAGGGAGGGGCCGCCGTAGGCGTTCTCGGAGCGCTCGTAGTACTCGTCCTCCGCCGAGTCCCACCCGCCCAGGACGGCCGCCTCGACCGCGGCGACGGCCTGCTCCGAGAGCGCGACCGCCTCCTCGGCGGAGGGCTGGTCGAGGACGAAGGAGGCGTCGCCCTCCTCGTAGCCGGGGTAGCCGTAGAGGGGGTCGGTCGGGTCGCCGGAGTCGTCGTCGCTGAACGGGTCGCCCTCCCCGAACGGCTCCTCGGAGCCCCCGGGCGCGGGGACGCCCGTCGCCGCCGGCTCCGCGGCGTCGACCGCGAGGCCGACGCCGACCGCCAGGAGCGTGGCGAGCACGCCGGTGTAGACGAGCCCGACGACACCGCTGATCGCGATCGCGACCCACGCACCCGCACCGAGCGGGGTGCGCCCCGGCGCGGACGGAGCGACCGGCGGCGGGCTCATCGGGACCTGGCTCATCGCGTTCCTCCGGGGTCGAGCGGCTGCGCGCCAGTCTTGCACGCACTGCACGAAGGCCGGGAGCGGGGCGTCCGGGCGACCGCGCAGCCGGTGCGGAGGATGATGGCGGCATGGACGACGTCGTGCCCACCCGTGCCCTCCCCACCCTCGACGAGGTCGATGCGGGACTCCGCGTCGTCGCTCTGCCCCTGCTGACGCGGTTCCGGGGGGTCGACCACCGCGAGATCGCGCTGGTGCGCGGACCGGAGGGGTGGACCGAGTTCTCGCCGTTCCTCGAGTACGGCGCCGAGGAGTCGGCCGCCTGGCTCCGCGCCGCGCTCGACTACGGGTGGACCCCGCTGCCGGCGCCGCTGCGCGACCGCATCCCGGTGAACGCGACCGTGCCGGCCGTCCGCGTGGACGAGGTCGCGGCGGTCCTCGCGAGCTACCACGGCTGCCGCACGGCCAAGGTGAAGGTCGCCGAGCGCGGGCAGACCCTCGCCGACGACGTCGCGCGCGTCGCCGAGGTGCGCCGGGTCCTCGGTCCCGAGGGGCGCGTCCGGGTCGACGCCAACGGCGGCTGGAACGTCGACGAGGCCGAGCACGCGGTGCACGCCCTCGCCGAGTACGACCTCGAGTACGTCGAGCAGCCGTGCGCGAGCGTCGACGAGCTCGCGCAGCTCCGCACGCGCGTGAAGTACATGGGCATCCCGATCGCGGCCGACGAGAGCGTGCGCAAGGCCGCGGATCCGCTCGCCGTCGCGCGCGCCGGAGCCGCCGACCTGCTGGTGGTGAAGGCGCAGCCGCTCGGCGGCGTGCACCGCGCCCTGGCGATCACCGCCGAGGCCGGACTGCCGGCCGTCGTCTCGAGCGCTCTCGACAGCTCGGTCGGACTCGCGATGGGCGCCGCCCTCGCCGCCGCGCTGCCCGAGCTGCCGTACGACTGCGGTCTCGGGACCGCCTCCCTCCTCGCCGCCGACGTCACCGAGCGGCCGCTGCGACCCCTCGACGGCGCGATCCCCGTCGAGCGCGTCGACGTCTCGGAGGAGCTGCTCGTGCGGCACGCCGTGTCGCCGGAGCGCCTCGCCTGGTGGCGCGACCGGCTCCGCGGGGCGTACGCGCTGCTCTGAGCTCCGTGCTGCGGGCCGCCGAGTCTGTGCCCGGATGCGCCGCGGCGCTACCCTCGCGGCATGAGCACCGGACCGGGCGGCACCCTCGCGCACCGGCGCGCCCTCCTCGAGGACCTGATCGAGGCGAGCGGGATCGACGGCGTCGACATCGCGACGATGTTCGGCGCCCCCGCGATCCGGTTCCAGGGGGTGATCGTGTGCTTCCTCGGCGGTGACGAGCACCTGGTGGTGAAGCTGACCCGGGAGGAGACGCTCGCCCTCGTCGCCGACGGCGGCGCTCAACCGGTCGTGATGGGCCGCCGGACGCTCCGGGAGTGGGTCTCGGTGCCCCGCCTCCCCGACGATCGGACGTCCCTGGAGCGGTGGTCGCCGCACGTCGTCCGGGCACTGTCGCTCGCGCACGAGCGCGCGGCCGGCCCGACGGTGTGAACCGAGTGGTGCACTGCGCGAGAATGGAGCGGCCCGGTCGCCGATGCCCGGGCCGACCCCCCTCCCCCTCGAGCATCGGAGCCCCGTGACCGCACCCACCGTCCCCGTCTTCCTCGACTGCGACACCGGCATCGACGACTCCCTCGCCCTCGCCTACCTGCTGCGGTCCCCCCTCGCCGATCTCGTCGGCATCAGCACGGTCAGCGGCAACACCGACGCCCGCCAGGCGGCCGTCAACAGCCTCGGTCTGCTCGCCCTCGCCGGTCGCACCGACGTCCCGGTCGCCGTCGGCGCCCACGACTTCCTCGAGGAGCCCTACTCCGGAGGCTCCCCGCACGTGCACGGCGAGAACGGCATCGGCGGCGTCGAGCTGCCGCAGGGCGCCGACCCGGTCGACGAGAACCCGGCCGATCTCCTCCTCCGCCTTGCCCGCGAGCACGAGGGCGAGCTGCGGCTGATCGCCGTCGGCCCGCTGACGAACATCGCCCTCGCGCTGCGCAAGCACCCGGAGCTGCCGGGGCTGCTGCACTCCGTCACCGTGATGGGCGGGGCCGCCCTCGTCCCCGGCAACGTGACCGCCGTCGCGGAGGCGAACATCTGGCACGACCCCGCCGCGGCCGCGGAGGTCGTCGCCGCCGACTGGGACCTGACCCTGGTGCCGCTCGACGTCACCATGCGGCACCTGATGACCCAGGAGCACCGCGCGATCCTGCTCGAGTCGGGGGATCCGCTCTCGGAGGCCATCGGGCAGGCGCTCGACTACTACTTCGACTTCTACGTCGGCCACTTCGGCGAGCGCACCGCCGCTATGCACGACCCGATGGCCGCCGCGATCGCCCTCGACGCGGTCGGAGTCGCCTCCGCCCCGAGCGTCCCCGTCGAGGTCGACGCCACCTCCGGTCCCGGCCGGGGGCAGACGATCCCCGACCTCCGCGGCATCTACCGCGACGTGCACCCGGAGGGCTCGCGCACGCGCTTCGTGCTCGCCCTCGACGAGCCGTTCGCCCCGCACCTCGTCGACGTCATCGTCTCGAACGCCTGACGCCCACTCGACGCGGTCGGCGGGTGCCGGTGGGGTCGGTCGCAAGGCGGAGGAGGGGCTCGTAGCGGCGCTACGAGCCCCGACGACAACGCCGCGAGCGGCCCCGCCGGCGCCCGCCGACTACATGCCCGTGTCCAAACCCGAGTAGGCGTGGAGCCCCTTGAAGAACACGTTCACCACGCCGAAGTTGAACATCACGGCCGCGAAGCCGATGATCGCCAGCCACGCCGACGGGGTGCCGCGCCAGCCGCGGGTCGCCCGGGCGTGGATGTAGCCGGCGTAGATGGTCCAGATGATGAAGGTCCAGACCTCCTTGGTGTCCCAGCCCCAGTAGCGGCCCCACGCCTTCTCGGCCCACACGGCGCCGGCGATGAGCGTGAAGGTCCAGAGGATGAAGCCGATGATCGTGACGCGATACGCGAGGTTCTCGAGCGTGAGCGCGCTGGGCAGGGTCTTCAGGAAGCGCAGGACGGAGCGCGGGTTCTCCTCCGCCCCCTCGCGGCGGGCCTGCAGCAGCTGCGTGACCGACAGCGCGAAGCCCAGGGCGAAGAACGCGGTGCCGAGGATCGCGACGAGCACGTGGATCACGAGCCAGTACGACTGCAGTGCCGGCGGGAGCGGCACGACGGCCACGTAGTAGTTGACCGTCGCGATGCCCAGCAGCACCAGCACGAGGCCGGTGATGAAGGCGCCGAGGAAGCGGAGGTCCCAGCGCAGCTGCACGACGAGGAACACGCCGATGATGATGAGCGTGCCCGTGAGCGAGAACTCGTACATGTTGGCCCACGGCACGCGGCCGGCCGCCACTCCGCGCAGCACCGCGGCGGCGGCGTGCAGCACGAAGGCCAGCAGCGTCAGCGAGAAGCCGATGCGCATGGTCTTCGAGCGGGCGGGGGCGTTGTAGACCTCGTCCTCGACGCGGCTGCCCAGGCGCGAGAGCGTCGCGGTGGGACGGCTCGCCCCTCCGGACGCCACGGTGGCACGGCCGCTCGCGGCCTTGTCGGCGGCGGCGACGGAGGCGACCCGCTCGGCCTCCTGCACGACCCCGAGCGACTCCCCGTCCGCCAGCGAGGACCGGCGGGCCAGGTCGATCGCGAAGAAGATGAAGGCGAGGGCGTAGACGCCCATCGCCGAGGACAGGGTCAGCACCGAGTACTGGGAGAGGGTCTCGATCACCGGACAAGGATAGGCGACGCTCCTTCGAACCGCCCCTGCACGGATGCACAGGTTCGGCCTCGCCCGGCAGGCTCTCAGTCGAGCGGAGCGTGCCGATCGGCGATCGTGCGCACCGCGCGCACCAGCTGCGGATCCTCGCCGCGGGCGAGCCCCGCGTACTCGAGCCGCAGCCCACCGTCCTCGGCGGGCGTCGCCTTCATCCAGACCCGTCGGCGCGGCACGAACAGCGACGTGAGCAGGCCCGCGAGCACGAGGATCGCGAAGACCAGCACCCAGCCCTGGGTGGCGTCGTGGTGGATGTCGAACGACGCGAACCGGCGCACGCTGTCGGTCCCGACGACGTCCGGGTCGGCTCCCGCGTTCTCGAAGGTCACGGTGCCCAGGCCGTCCGGCAGGTCGACCGTCTCGCCCGGCTTGAGCGTCAGCGACGCCACCCCGGTGTCACCGCCGGTGAGGCGGGTGAGCGTGTCGGTGTTGAGCACGTAGACCGATGTGGGCACGCCCTCGTCCAGGCCCAGGTTCCCGGCGAACACGTTGAGCGAGAGGACGGGGTACTGCAGGTCCGGGAAGATCGACGACGAGGCGCCGGTCGCCCCCTCCTGCTGGGTGGGGTAGAAGAAGCCGGTCATGCCGATCTGCTCGGCGAGTCCGTCCGTCACCTTCACCACTCCGACGGAGGTCAGGTTCGCATCGGTCGGGAGGAACGGCACGGAGTCGGTGAAGATCGCCGTGCCGGACGGGTCGCGCACCGTGATCGTCGGCGCGTAGCCGTTGCCGAGCAGGTAGACGTTGGTCCCGCCGATCGCCAGCGGCTCGTTGACCTTGACGGTCCGCTCCTCGCTCCCGCCGCCGCGCTCGGTGGTCGTGACGTTCGCGGTGAAGTCGATCGGCTGCCCGAACGCGTCGCCCGGCTCCGTGACGTACTCGACGTCGAGGCCGTCGAGGGTCAGCTGGTACGGGTCCAGCGAGCCGCTGTCGAAGAAGCGCCCCGGGTTGAACGAGTCGTAGGCCGCGAGGTTGTTCGCGAAGCCCTGGCCGCCCTCGACGAGCACGCGCTGCCCGCTGTAGCCGAAGCCGCCGCCGATGCCCACGGCCAGCAGGATCCCGACGAGAGCGGAGTGGAACACGAGGTTCCCGGTCTCGCGGAGGTAGCCGCGCTCGGCCGACACGCTGCTCCAGCGCCCGCGGGGGTCGTCGTAGTGCTCGACGCGGTACCCCGCGCGGCGCAGCACGGCGTCGGCGGAGGCGACCGCCTCCTCGGCCGTCGCCCCCTCGACCTCGCGGACCGTGTAGCCCGCGAGCCGCTGCAGGCGCACCGGCGTCTTCGGCGGGCGCGAGCGCATCGCCTCGAAGTGGTGCTTGGTGCGCGGGATGATGCAGCCGATGAGCGAGACGAACAGCAGCAGGTAGATGCTCGAGAACCAGGCCGACGTGTAGGTGTCGAAGGCCTGCACCTCATCGAGCAGAGGCGCCAGGTCGGGGTTGTCGACGAAGTACTGGGTGACGCCGTTGGGGTCGGAGGAGCGCTGCGGCACGAGCGAGCCCGGCACCGCGGCGATCGCCAGCAGCAGCAGGAGGAACAGCGCCGTGCGCATGCTCGTGAGCTGGCGCCACATCCAGCGCAGCCAGCCGACGACTCCGAGCCGGGGCTGCGTGATCGTCTCGGCGGCGGAGTCGTAGTGGTCGGACGGGCGGAAATTCGCGTCGGCGCGCTTCTGCTCGTCGACGTCACCGCGCTCAGATCGCGGGCTGGAAGCCATAGATCACCTCGCCGAGGGCTCCGTAGACGAGGGCGTTCCAGACGCCGGTGACCATCAGGAGTCCGATGACCACGAGCGCGACGCCGCCGATGATGTTGATGGCGCGGATGTGGCGCTTCACGAACGCGAGGGTCGAGGTGACCCAGCTGAAGCCGAACGCGACCAGGAGGAAGGGGAGGCCGAGGCCCAGGCAGTACATCAGCGCGAGCAGCGCTCCCCGCCAGGGCGAGCCGGCGCCCAGGCCCAGCGCGAGGATCGAGCTCAGCGTGGGGCCCAGGCACGGCGTCCAGCCGATGCCGAACACGATGCCCAGCAGCGGAGCGCCGATCAGGCCGGTCGCGGGGCGGATGCTCGGGCGGAGCGTCCGCTGGAGGAACGAGAACTGACCCACGAACACGAGGCCCATCGCGATGACGACCACGCCGAGGACGCGCGTGATGACGTCGCTGTAGCGGCTCATCCAGAACCCGATCGACCCGGCCGCCGCTCCGTAGAGCACGAAGACGAGGGAGAAGCCCAGCACGAAGAGCAGCACGCCCAGCAGCACCCGGCTGCGGCCGCGGGCGCGGCGCTCGTCGGCGTCGGTGAACCCGCCGACGTACGCGAGGTAGCCGGGCACGAGCGGCAGCACGCAGGGCGAGGCGAACGACACGAGCCCCGCGAGGAGCGCGATCGGCACCGCGAGCAGCAGCTGACCGCTGATGACGATCTCGCCCACGGCGCTACTCCGCGTCCGCGAGCGTGTCGCCGACGAGGGTCGACAGGATCGACGCCTCCTGCAGCTGACCGAGGATCCGCGAGGCGACGCGGTGCTCGCGGTCGAGCACGAGCGTGGTGGGGACCGCGTTCGGCGGCACGGTGCCGCTGAAGGCGAGCTGCGCGGATCCGTCGACGTCGACGATCGAGGGGTAGGTGATGCCGTAGGTCTTCGCGAAGGCGGCGGCCTGGGGGGCCTGGTCGCGCACGTTGACGCCGACGAACGAGACGTCCTGGCCGGCGTACTCGGCGTTCACCGACTCGAGGTCGGCCGCCTCTGCCCGGCAGGGGGCGCAGCTGGCGTACCAGAAGTTGACGACGACGACCCGGCCGGCGAGGTCCGCCGAATCGACCGCCTCGCCGTTCTCGTCGGTGCCCGCGAACACGATCGGATCGGAGCGGTCGGCCTCGGCGATCTCGGTGATCGTGCCGTCGCCCGAGATGTAGCCCTTGTTGTCGCCCTTGCGGTAGTCCTCCGCGAGCTGGTCGCGGGTGCAGCCGGTCAGCACGACGGCCGCGACGAGGGCGAGCGCGGACGCGGAGAGCAGGCGTCGGCGCATCAGACGGCGCCCACGTCGGTCGCGAGGCCCTGGAGCCCCGCGGCGGGATCGGTGTACCCGACCTCGACGAAGCCGTCGCCGCGGCGCTCGATCGTGGTGATGCTCGAGAGCGCGCATCGGCGCTTGCGCGGGTCGTGGAAGAGCCGCTCCCCCGCGAGGGCGCGGTGCACGGTCCAGATCGGGAGCTGGTGGCTGACGATCACGGCGTCGCCCTCGGCGGTGCTCTGCCAGGCCGACTCGATGGCCGCGTACATCCGCGCCGAGATCGAGAGGTAGGGCTCGCCCCAGCTGGGCTCGAACGGGTTGCGCAGCCACGGCCAGTGCTTCGGGTTGCGCAGTGCCGAGCTCCGGGCGGCGAGCGACTTGCCCTCGAAGCGGTTGCTCGGCTCGATCACCCGCGGGTCGCCGGTGATCTCGAGCTCGAACGCCTGCGAGATCGGCTGCGCCGACTCCTGCGTGCGCTGGAGCGGGGAGGCGACGAGCGTCGTCACGTGACGGCGCCGCTCGAGCAGGTCGTCGGCCGCCGCGCGGGCCATCCGGTGGCCCAGCTCCGAGAGCCGGAAGTTCGGGAGTCGCCCGTAGAGGACCCGGTCGGGGTTGAACACCTCGCCGTGCCGCACGAGATGGATCTGATCGGCAACCACGAGCGTCAAGTGTACGGAACGCCGCGTGGGGGAACGCCGGGAACGGCAGGCCTGGGCGGACGCTGAACGGGTGCTCAGCGCGACGCGCTCAGCGGCGGGCGAGCACCGCCGCCGACAGCCGGCGCACGAGGGCGTCCGGCAGGTGCCGCACCACGGCGACCGGCACCCCGAAGCGCCACGACGGCACCGAGACGACCCGTCCGCGCGCCACGTCGGCCAGGAACTCCTCGACCACCGCGTCGGCGTCGAGCCACAGGAAGGAGGGGATGGCGGAGGTGTCCATCGCCGCGCGCTCGTGGAACTCGGTGCGCACCCAGCCCGGGCAGAGCGCCGCCGCCCGCACACCGGTGCCGCGCAGCTCCACCGCGAGGGACTGCGTGAACGCCGTCGCCCACGCCTTGACCGCCGAGTAGGGGCCGAGGTGCACGAAGCCCGCGACGCTCGCGACGGTGAGGATCGCGCCGCGGCCCCGTGCGGTCATCGCCTCGGCGGCCGCGCCCGAGAGCACCGCGACCGAGCGGACCATCACCTCGAACGCCGCGTCCTGCGCCGCGACGTCCGGCTCCGAGAAGCTGCTGTCGATCCCGAACCCGGAGTTGTTGACGAGCACCCGCACCGGCCGCTCCGGATCGGCGAGCCTGGTGCGGACGCGCTCCACCTGCTCCCGATCGGTCAGGTCGGCCGGCAGCACCTCGACACCCGGGGCGCCGAGCGCGCGGAAGGCGGCGGCCGCCTCCTCGAGCCGGGCCTCGTCGCGCGAGACGAGCACGAGGCTCCAGCCGCGGCTCGCGAACGCCCGCGCGAAGGCGGCTCCGATGCCGGTGGATGCTCCGGTGATCAGTGCAGTGCTCATGCCCCGACGCTACCCGGCGCCCTCGGCCGCCTCGCCGCCCCGCGGGTAGACTCCCCTACCGTGACCGACGAGACCCGCCTCCCCCGAACCACCGTCAAGAAGCTCGCCGCGCTCGAGGACGGACCCGTCCGCGTGTCCGGCTGGGTCGAGACCGTGCGCGACCAGAAGAAGGTGCAGTTCGTGGTCCTCCGCGACGAGTCCGGCGCCGTGCAGCTGGTGAACCCGGCCGTCCGCGAGGCCGAGGAGGGCGACGAGGTCGCCACCGCGAAGCTCGCGATCACCGAGGAGATCTCGGGCCTCGCCCAGGGCTCCTTCGTCACCGTGACGGGACAGCTCAAGCACGACGAGCGCGTGAAGCTCGGCGGCATCGAGGTGAAGCTCGAGACGCTCGAGATCGTCGCCGCGTCGATCCCCGAGGCGCCCATCGCCCCCGACTCCGGCATCGACAAGCGCATGGACTGGCGCTTCCTCGACCTTCGCCGCCCCGAGCAGAACCTCATCGCCCGGGTGCAGACCACCTTCGAGCACGCGCTGCGCACCTACTGGATCGACAACGACTTCATCGAGATCCACACCCCGAAGCTCATGGCGAGCGCCTCGGAGTCGCGCGCCGAGCTCTTCGAGGTCGAGTACTTCGAGACCAAGGCCTACCTCGCGCAGAGCCCGCAGTTCTTCAAGCAGATGGCGCAGCCCGCGGGCTTCGGCAAGGTGTTCGAGGTGGGGCCGGCCTTCCGCGCCGACCCGAGCTTCACCTCCCGTCACGCGACCGAGTTCACGAGCGTCGACTCCGAGGTCTCGTGGATCGAGTCGCACGAGGACGTCATGGAGTTGCACGAGCAGCTGATGGTCGCCGGCCTCACCGCCGTCGTCGAGAAGCACGGCGCCGAGGTGAAGGCGCTCTTCGACATCGACCTCGAGGTGCCCACCACGCCGTTCCCGCGCATCCCGCTCGCCGAGGCCAAGCGCATCGTCGCCGAGCGCGGCTACGAGGTGCCCCGCGCCGACGACGACATGGACCCCGAGGGCGAGCGCCGCATCGCGGCCTACGTGAAGGAGGAGTTCGGCCACGACTTCGTGTTCCTGACCGACTACGCCTCGAGCATCCGGCCGTTCTACCACATGCGCCGCGAGGGCGACGGCGCGATCACCAACAGCTACGACCTCATCTACAACGGCGTCGAGATCTCGACCGGGGCGCAGCGCGAGCACCGCGTCGACGTGCTCGTCGAGCAGGCCCGCGAGAAGGGCCTCGACCCCGAGGAGCTCGGCTTCTACCTCGACTTCTTCCGCTACGGCGTCCCGCCGCACGGAGGATTCGGCATGGGCCTCTCCCGCGTGATCATGCTGATGCTGCACCAGGCGAACCTGCGCGAGGTCACCTACCTCTTCCGCGGCCCGTCGCGCCTGCTGCCGTAGGGCACCGTCCACCGAGGGAACCCCGGACCGTCGAGACCGCCAGGAGCACCTGGTTCCCTCGACGGTCCGGGGTTCCCTCGCGTCCGGGCACCGGGCGTCAGCGCGGGAGGCGCTCGTACGGCACGCGGCGGCTGAGCCAGGCCAGCAGGCCTGCGACGACCGCCGCGAGCACCGCCGGCACGAGCAGGAGCCACAGGCTCGACGCCACCGCCACGAGCAGCAGCGCGACCGCCGCGAGCCCCGCGCCGAGCGCGAAGTTCCAGCGGACGTCCGTGGTCACGCCGGCCTCGGGCCTCGCCCACATCACGACCAGGGCCAGCGCGAGCGGTCCGAGGAGCAGGCCCAGCACGAACCAGCGCCAGCGCGAGCGGCCCTTCTGCTCCGCGAGCCCCGCGGTCACGAGCGCGAAGCCGATCCAGATCCAGCCGGTGTCGTTCCAGGTCGTCCCCATGCCCGGAGCCTAGGGGCTGGTCACCGGGGCGGGAGGACCATCAGGTCGAGGTAGTCGGCCAGGCACGCGACCATGTCGACCGCGTCGCGCTCGAGCAGCCACTGCAGCTGGATCCCGTCCCACAGCGCGATGATCGACGCGGCGACCCGGTCGGGGTCGGCCCCCTCGCGCAGCCGCCCCTCGGCCTGCAGGGCGCGCAGGTCGTCGGCGTAGCCCTGGCGGAGCGTCCGGAAGCGCCGGGCGAAGAACTCGCGGCCCGGATGATCCGCCGTCGTCGAATCGCCGCACAGCACCGCGTAGAGCTCGATCACTCCGGGGGCCGTCTCGTTGTAGCGGGTCTGACGGAGGATCCCCTCGACCATGCTCTCGCCGGGGTCGGGCGGGGACGAGCCGTCGCCGGTGATCTCGTCGCGGTGCTCGAGCACCGCCAGCAGCAGGTCGGTCTTGGTCGGGAAGTAGTGCAGGAGGCTCGTCTGGCTGAGGCCGACGCGGTCGGCGACCTCCTGCAGCGATCCGCGGGCGTAGCCGCGGGAGGCGAAGACGGCGTGGGCCGCGTCGATGATCGCGCGGCGGCGCTGCGCCGACTTGGCGTAGGGGCCGCGGCGGGGGCGGACGGGCTCGACGGTCTCGGACACGACGGCTCCCTCCGCTGCTCGCGAGAGCGGATGCCGCCCTCAGGCGGCCAGCGTACCCCGCGCTCCAGCCGCCCTCACACCAATTTCGAGCGGATACTCGATTTTGTGGTAGCGTCCGATCCACCGGGCCGGGAGACCTCCCGGGCACCCACCCACGACGAAGTGAGGGACAGTGACGCCGTTCACACGGAGACAGCTCATGGCCGCCGGACTCGGCACGGCCGCACTCGGGACGCTGGCGGCCTGCGCCACCCCCGGCACCACCTCGGTCAACACCGCGCCGGCGATCCCGGCCGCGAGCGGACCGATCCGCCTGCAGTACTGGGCCTGGCTGAAAGACCTGCAGAAGGTCTGCGACGTCTGGAACGCGTCGCATCCGGACGTCCAGGTCGACGCCGTCTGGATCCCCGGCGGCAACGCGGGCGGCTACCAGAAGCTCTACTCGGCCCTCGCGGCCGGCGGCGGTCCGGACATCGGCCAGGTCGAGCTGCGCTCGCTGCCCGAGTTCATGCTCGTGAACGGGCTGGTCGACCTCGAGCGCTACGGCGCCGCCGACTACGCCGATCTCTACGACCCGACCCTCTGGGGGCAGGTCAGCTACTCCGGGGGCGTCTACGGGATCCCGCAGGACAGCGGTCCGATGGCCTTCTTCTACCAGCCGGAGGTGCTCGAACGCGTGGGCGCCGAGCCGCCGCGCACCTGGGACGACTGGGCCGCGGTCGCCGCCGAGCTCCGCGGCGCCGACTCCTACATCGACTGCTTCCCCCTCGCCGACGCCTCCGTCTTCGCGGCCTTCGCCACGCAGGCCGGTGCGCAGTGGCTGACCGCGGAGGAGGACGGCTGGGTCATCGACATGACCGACGAGGCCACGACGCAGGTCGCCTCCTTCTTCGACACCGCGATCGATCAGGACCTCGTCGAGACCGGCTACGGCGCCTACTCCCCCGCGTGGTTCGCGGCGGCGGCGACGGGCGGCATCGCCTCCTGCACCACGGGCAGCTGGGGCGACGCGCTCATCCAGGGCGTGAGCGGCGGCGCGGGCAAGTGGCGCGCGGCGCCCATGCCCGTCTGGGGCGGCACGGGCTTCGGATCGAGCTTCCTCGGCGGCTCGACGGCCGCGGTCTTCGCGAGCAGCGCGCACCCGAAGGAGGCGCTCGAGTTCGCCGTCTGGATGACCACGTCGCAGGAGGGCATCGACGCGATGATCGCGAACAGCGGCATCGGCTGGTCGCCCGCGGTCGGCGAGATCGGCACGGCGCGCAAGGGACCGAGCGAGTTCTTCTCGGGCCAGAACTACACCGAGGAGGTCCTCGTGCCCGCCTCGCAGCAGCAGAACCCCGACTGGTCCTGGTGGCCGGTCACCCAGCAGTCCTTCAACATCCTCAGCGACGGCTTCCGGAAGAAGGCGTCGGGCACCAGCCTCGTCGACGCGGTCGCCGAGGCCGAGAGGCAGATCATCACGGTCTTCGAGAACAAGGGCCTCAGCATCAGGAAGGCCTCCGCATGACCACGACGACCTCTCCCGCCGCCGCCGCCGCCGCCGCGGTCGCGGCCACCGGCGACACCGGGAACCGGAAGCGGAGCGGAGCCGTGGGCCGCGCCCCGTGGATCCTGCTCGCCCCGTTCCTCGCCCTGTTCGTCCTCACCTTCCTCCTCCCGATCGTCGTGGCCATCGGCTCGAGCTTCACGAAGGTGACCCGCTCGGGGCTCTTCGGCGAGGCGGGGGTGACGACGGAGTTCGCCGGCTTCTCGAACTACGCGCAGGCCCTCGCCGACGGCAACTTCCTCGCGTCGATCGGCCGCATGCTCCTCTTCGGCATCGTCCAGGTGCCGGTGATGATCGCGCTCTGCACCGTGCTCGCGCTGATGCTCGAGTCGGCCTCGGCCCGGTTCCCCGGCTTCTTCCGCGCGGCCTACTTCCTCCCCTACGGCGTGCCCGGGGTGATCGCGACGATCCTCTGGTCGTTCCTCTACGTGCCCGGGCTCAGCCCGATCATCGACGCGGCGAACGTGGTCGGCCTCGAGCCCGACTTCCTCGGCGCGGACTCGGTGCTGTGGTCGATCGCGAACATCTCGCTGTGGAGCTACACCGGCTACAACATGCTGATCATCGTCGCGCAGCTGAAGGCGATCCCGGTCGAGCTGTACGAGGCGGCGAAGGTCGACGGAGCGTCCACCCTCCGCGTCGCGCGCAGCATCCAGCTGCCGCTCATCCGCCCGGCGCTCGTGCTGACCACGATCTTCTCGATCATCGGCACCCTGCAGCTCTTCGCCGAGGCGCAGGTCCTCAAGACCGTCGCGCCCGCGATCGACAGCCAGTACACGCCGAACCTCAGCGCCTACACGACCGCCTTCGCCTACAACGACTACAACGTCGCCGCCGCGCAGGCCGTCCTGATCGCCCTCGTCGCGTTCGTCCTCTCCTTCACGTTCCTCTCGATCTCGAACAGGAAGTCCTCATGAGCCAGGCGACGCGCGACACCGTGCAGCCCACGACCACCGGGGTGGTCACCGCGAACCGGCCCGTGAAGTCCGGGCGCGGCCCCGACCGCTCGGCCGGCCGCCACCGCGCCTCCACGATCATCGTCACGGCGGTCCTCGTGATCGTCGCGGTCTACTTCCTCGTCCCCGTCTACTGGGTCGTGGTCGCCGCCACCAAGACCACCGAGGACCTCTTCGCGACCTACGGCTTCTGGTTCGCCCCCACGTTCGCGCTCTGGGACAACCTGAGCCAGGTGCTGACCTACGACGGCGGCATCTTCGTCCGCTGGTTCCTCAACTCGGTGCTGTACGCCGGGGTCGGGGCCCTGCTCGCGACGTACCTCGCCGCGGCGGGCGGCTACGCGCTCGCGAAGTACGAGTTCCGGGGCGACCGCCTCGTCTTCGGCACGATCCTCGCGGGGGTGCTCGTGCCCGGCACCGCGACGGCCCTGCCGCTGTTCCTGCTCTTCAGCCAGATGGGCATCGCGAACACCTACTGGAGCGTGCTGATCCCCTCGCTGGTCTCGCCGTTCGGCCTCTTCCTCTGCCGCATCTACGCGCAGGCGACGGTCGACACCGCGATCATCGAGGCGGCGCGGATCGACGGGGCGAGCGAGCTGCGGATCTTCCACACGCTGGGGCTGCGCATCCTGACGCCGGCGCTGGTGACGGTGTTCCTCTTCCAGCTGGTCGGCATCTGGAACAACTACTTCCTGCCGCTGGTGATGCTCTCGGACACCGAGCTGTTCCCGATCACGCTGGGGCTGAACAACTGGCTCAGCCAGGTCGACCGCCTGCCCGAGTTCTACGAGCTGACGACCGGCGGCGTGCTGCTGTCGATCATCCCGCTGGCGATCGCGATGGTCGTGCTGCAGCGCTTCTGGCGCGGAGGTCTGACCGAGGGCTCGGTGAAGTAGCGGCGCGCGGAGGAAGGGCGATCCGGAGGGGGTGGAGGAGCCCCCCGGGGTCTCACGCCAGGGGGCTCCCGTGTGGCGGTGGAACGGTCTCGCTCTCCCGCTCGCCGGCGTATGACCGCCGGCGGACCGCGGGGTCTCCCGCGCGCGGCCGCCGCGAGTCTGCACCGCCAAGCCGGGAATGAGCCGAGTCCGAGAGGCGAGCGCGGGCAGGATGGGCGCATGTCCGCCAGCGCCGCCCTCGTCGTGATCGCGGCGCTCGTCGCCTTCGTCGCGGGGGCCCTCCTCGATGCCGTGCTCCGGCGCATGCCCCGCGTCGAGCGGGGCCTGCCGCCCGGTCGCTCCTCCCCGGCCATCGCGGTGGCGACCGGAGCGGCGAGCGCCGTGGGTGCGGCGGCACTCACGGCGACGAGCCCGCCGAGCGCCGTGCTCGCCGTCCTCGTGCTCCTCACGGTCGTGGGCGTGCACCTGTCCGCGATCGACCTCCGGCACCGGCTGCTGCCGAACGTGGTGGTCGTCCCCGCGATCGCGGTCGGCGGGCCGCTCGTCCTGATCGCGAGCCTCGTCGACGGACGGCCCGGCGACGGGCTCCGCGCGCTGCTGGGCGGGCTGGCCCTGTTCGCGGTCTACCTGGTGCTCGCGCTGATCTCGCCCGGCGGCCTCGGGATGGGCGACGTGAAGTTCGCCGCGGTGATCGGCACGATGCTCGCCTCGCGCGGCTGGAGCGAGCTGCTCGTGGGCGCCGCCGGCGGTTTCGCGCTCGCGGCCCTCGCCGCGGCGGTGCTGCTGCTGACGGGTCGAGCCCGTCGCGGCACGCCGGTGCCGTTCGGCCCGATGATGCTCGTCGGGGCCGTGGCGGTGCTCGCGCTCTCCCCCTGACGCGGAGGGACGGATCGTCAAGTGCTTTGTCCCCCGGAAGGGTACGAGACGAGCCGGGTGATCTCTCTATCATCAGTGATGCCGCAGAAATGAATACAGCCGAATCAATTCGGCGGGCACTCGATCACCCCCGTGATCCGGCTCCTTCTCTGCAGCAGCACCACTGGTATTCGCGCGATCGGTCTCACACTGGGTCGTCGAATTCCTGCTCCCCTTGTAAACCGGTCTCGCTCACCCCATCTCGGAGGTTCACCATGCTCTCTCTCCTCATCACCCTTCAGTCTCTCGTCGCCACCGCGAAGGACCGTCTCCGCGAGGAGCAGGAGGGCGCGACCGCCGTCGAGTACGGCCTGCTGGTGGGCCTGATCGCCGTCGTGATCATCGTCGTCGTCGTCCTCCTCGGACCGCAGTTGGCGAGCATCTTCGCGGATGTCAGCAACAAGCTGCCCGCCGCGACGGCCACCCCGACGACCCGTCCGTAGGTCCGGTTCAGCAGGGGAAGGGTGCCGCGGCCTCCGCGGCACCCTTCCCCTCTTCCGCTCCGATCCGGATCATGGCCATGTCTCTGCGATTCCGCGAGGAAAAGGGCGCGGTCGCTCTGGAGTTCGCGCTAGTGCTCCCGATCCTGATGGTGATACTCGTCGGGATCATCGAGTTCTCGCTCCTTTTCACCGCGCAGACCACTCTGACGAATGCCGCCAGAGAAGGCGCGAGGAGCATGGCTCTCCATAACGATCCCGCTCGAGCGAGAAGTGCCGTCAAAGACTCGGCCTTCTACTTGTCCCCCGCTCTCACCGATGCGCAGATCTCCGTCTCTCCGACCACCTGCACCGCGGGTGCCCGCGGCACGACGACGATCCACTACCAGTACCACCTGATGACCGGTCTCTTCGGCGACGGCATCACCCTGACCGGGAAGGCGGCGATGCGATGCGGCGGCTGACCTCGCGCCTCGCCGATGAGCACGGCGCCGTCGCGATCATCGTCGCGGTCTCGATGGTCGTCGTGCTGGCGTGCGCCGCCCTGGCGATCGACATCGCCCGGCTGAACGTCGAGCGCGCCGAGCTGCAGAACGGCGCCGACGCGGCCGCCCTCGCGGTGGCGCAGAGCTGCGCGGCGACCCCGTGCACGACGGTGGGCGCGAAGGCCGCGGCCGTCGCCCTCGCCGCGACCTACGCCGACGCGAACGCCGGCGACGGGGCGTCCGGATCCACCACGACCTTCCCGAGCGCCGGCTCGGTGCGCGTCACGACATCGGCGAAGGACGGCTCCACCGGCGCCGGCTCGCTGGCGACGGTGTTCGCCCCCGTCTTCGGCGTCAAGTCCCTCCAGGTCGGCGCCTCCGCCACCGCCTCGTGGGGCAGCCCCGCCGCCGGGGAGGCGGTTCTCGCGCTGGCCTTCGCCCCCTGCGTCTTCCAGCTCGACGGCGCCGTGCAGGTGATCAGCATGCACGGCGACTCCGGGGGCACCGCCTGCCAAACGACGAGCCCGTCCGGTCAGCTCCTCCCGGGCGGCTTCGGCTGGTTGCTCGACCCCGCCGGCACCTGCAAGGCGCGGGTCGACATCACGAAGCCCGCGCCCGTCTCGGGCAGCACCGGGGTGAGCCTGCCCACTGGCTGCGCCGCGCAGCTGTCGGGACTCGGCGGCACGACCGTGCTCCTCCCCGTCTACTCGGACAAGGGCGGGACGGGCTCGAGCGGCTGGTACACGATCCGGGGATTCGCCGCCTTCCAGGTGCTCGGCTGGAACTTCCCCGGCATGAGCTGGAACAACCAGACGTATCCCGGTGCGCAGTGCAAGGGCACGTGCAAGGGCATCATCGGGAAGTTCAAGTCCTTCGTCTCACTCGACGACGCGTTCACCCTCGGCGGCGAGAACCTCGGCGCCGCCATCATCACCCTGTCGGACTAGGACCCCCTGCCCCGTGAAGCTCCGCATCCTCTTCGCGATCCTCGGATTCGTGCTCGCCGTCGTCGGCGTGATCGCCGTGACCCTCTACACCAGGGGCGCCGACCAGCGAGCTCTCGAGGATCAACAGCCGGTCGACGTCCTCGTCCTCTCCCGTGACGCCCCCGCAGGCACGCCCTCCGAGCAGCTGTCGGAGTACCTGGAGGTCAAGGCGCTCCCGCAGGCGGCGGTCGCCGCCGGCGCCGCGACCACGCTCGACGGCCTGGGCGGACTCGTCACCTCGGTCGATCTCGTGACGGGGGAGCAGCTGCTGACCGTGCGCCTCGTGTCTCCCGACGCGCTCGAGGTGCCCGGTCGTGTCGATGTGCCCGCCGGTCTGCAGGAGGTGACCGTCATCCTCGGCCCCGAACGGGTCGTGGGCGGGGCTCTGGCGCCCGGCGACACCGTCGGCATGATCCTCACGGTGAGCGAGAAGACGCACATGCGGCTGCAGAAGGTGCTCGTGACGACGCTGCAGGGTCTCGGCTCCGCAGCGGAGGACGACACGAGCGGAGTTGAACCGCTGCCCGCCGGATCGGTCTACGTCACCTTCGCGGTGTCAGGCCCCGACGCGGAGCTGATCGTGAGCGCTGCCCAGTCGAGTTCGATCTGGCTGACGAAGCAGTCGGAGGACACCGACACCGGCGGAACCCGGATCATCACCCCTCAGGAGCTCCTCCAGTGACACGCTTCCTCGCGGTGACCGATTCCGCCACCTTCGTCGACCGTGTCTCCGCCGCCCTCGCCGGGGACGACGACTCCGGAGTCACCGCCCTCCCCGCGGCCGCGACCGGTCTGCGTCCCGAGGCGATCCTCCCGCCGCCTGGCGACGACCCGGTCGACGTCGTCCTGATCGGTCCCGGAGTCGAGAACGGGACGGCGCTGCGCTTCGCTGCCGCCCTCGACACCGCCTTCCCGCGGATCACGCTCGTCCTCGTCGCCGAGCCCGACCCCGACCTCGCGGTCGCCGCGATGAGGGCCGGCATCCGGGACGTCCTCTCCCCCGACGCCGACGACGACTCCCTCGGCGACGTGATCCGCCGGTCGAGCCGGGCCGCCCAGGCGCGGATCGGCGATCGTCCCGCGGCCCCCCGCGGCGGTCGGGAGAAGAAGGTCATCGTCGTCCTCTCGCCCAAGGGCGGGGTGGGCAAGACCACGCTCTCGGTCAATCTGGCCGTCGCCCTCGGCAGTGCCGCTCCGCTCTCGACCGTCCTCGTCGACCTCGACGCCCAGTTCGGCGACGTCGCGAGTGCGCTGGGCCTGGATCCGGTGCACACCCTCCGCGACGCGGTCGGCCCGGCCGCGTCCTCCGACCTGCTGGTGCTCAAGGCCTACCTGTCCGTGCACGAGGCGGGCTTCTACTCCCTCGCCGCTCCGATCGACCCCGCCGACGCCGACCGCATCTCGTCCGACGCGGTGACGCACCTGCTGCGGCAGCTCTCGTCCGACTTCGCCACCGTCGTCGTCGACACCTCGGCCGGGCTCACGGATCACACGCTCGCCGCCCTCGAAGTGGCGACCGACGCTCTGTTCGTCACGGCGATGGACGTCCCCGGGGTCCGAGGGCTCCGCCGCGAGCTCACCGTGCTCGAGGAGCTGGGCCTCCTGCCCGAGAACCGCCACCTCGTCGTCAACCTCGCCGAGAAGAAGTCGGGCATCACGGTGAAGGACATCGAGGCCACGGTCCGCATGTCGGTCACCGCGGTCCTGCCCCGCTCGGCCGACCTCGCGCTCGCGACCAACACGGGCAGGCCGCTGCTCCTCGCGAAGCGCCGCTCCAGAGCGGCCGTGCTGCTCGCGCGGCTCGCGGGCGCGTTCACGGGTGCCGAAGGCACCGCACAGCAGAGAAGGGTCAGGATCCAGTGAGCCTCGCCGAACGCCTCGCCTCCAAGCACGCCGGGCGCGACGCCCCGCACCTGCCCGTCGCCTCCCCGCCTCCCGCCCCCGAGCAGGAGCCCGATCCCGAGACGGACCGGCAGCAGGACGAGCGCGAGCGGGTCGACGGACTGCTCGCCCTCAAGAGCAGGGTCGGCGACGAGCTCTTCCGCAGGATGGGCTCGCGCCTGAACGACCCGACGCTCGCGGAGTCGGACCTGCTCGGGCAGGCGCGCGACATCCTGGGCGAGATCGTGGACGCCGAGTCCGCTCCGCTCACTCCGGAGGAGCGTCAGCGCCTCGTCGCGCAGATCGCCGACGACGTGCTCGGCTTCGGGCCGCTGCAGCCGCTCCTCGACGACCCGACGCTGACCGAGATCATGGTCAACGGGCACGAGCAGATCTTCGTCGAGCGCAGCGGCCGACTGACGCTGAGCGGCACACGCTTCCGGTCGGAGGCGCAGCTGCGCGCGGTGATCGAGAAGATCGTCACCCGCGTCGGACGACGGATCGACGAGTCGTCACCGCTGGTCGACGCCCGGCTCGAGGACGGCTCGCGCGTGAACGCCGTCATCCCACCCCTCGCCGTGAACGGGTCGTCGTTGACCATCCGCAAGTTCTCGCGCGACCCGCTCACGGTGTCCGACCTGATCGGCTTCGGCTCGGTGACCCCCGAGATGGGCGAGCTCCTCGACGCCTGCGTACGCGCGCACCTCAACATCATCGTCTCGGGCGGCACCGGCACCGGCAAGACGACCCTGCTCAACGTCCTCTCCTCCTTCATTCCCCACGGCGAGCGCATCATCACGATCGAGGACGCGGTGGAGCTGCAACTCCAGCAGACGCACGTGGTGCGGCTCGAGAGCCGGCCGGCGAACATCGAGGGACGCGGCGAGGTCTCGATCCGCGAGCTGCTGCGCAACTCCCTCCGGATGCGTCCCGACCGCATCGTGGTCGGCGAGTGCCGCGGCGGCGAGGCGCTCGACATGCTGCAGGCCATGAACACCGGTCACGACGGCTCGCTGTCGACCGTCCACTCCAACTCGCCGCGCGACGCCATCTCGCGACTCGAGACCCTCGTGCTGATGGCGGGGATGGACCTCCCCCTCCGCGCGATCCGCGAGCAGATCGCCTCGGCGGTGGACGTCATCGTGCAGCTCACCCGCATGCGCGACGGCAGCCGCCGCGTCACCCACGTCACGGAGGTGCAGGGCATGGAGGGCGACGTGGTCGTGCTGCAGGACGCCTTCGTCTTCGACTACGCCGGAGTGGACGCGTCGGGCCGGATCCAGGGCGCCCCGGTCGCGACCGGAGTGCGTCCGCGCTTCCTCGACCGCTTCGCCGAGCTGGGCATCGAGGTCTCGCCTCGGGTCTTCGCGCCCCCGATGCCCGGCCAGCGCCGATGATGGCGGTGCTCGGCGTCGTGCTCTGTTACGCCGCCGTGCTCGTCGTGGTCTTCGGAGTCTTCGGCTCCTCGGCCCCCCGCCTCCCCCTCGAGCGGCGGCGTCCCGACGCCGGCGCCGGGAACTCCGGTCTCTCGCAGCTGACCCGCTCGACGAGCGACGTCATCTCGGCCGCTCTCACGAGACGGGGATGGACGGAGCGGCTCGCCGACGCGCTGCGCGAGGCGGGACTCTCGCAGACGCCCTCGGAGCTCCTGATCCTTGTGTCCGCGGCCTCCGTCGTGGCTTTCCTGCTCGGGCTGCTCGCCGGGTCCGCCGTCGTCGGAGTCGCGCTCGTCGCCGTCGTCATCGGCACCACCGTCGCCCTCCTCCGCATCCTCGCCGACCGCCGCCGGCGCCGGTTCGCCGACCAGCTCGACGGCACGCTCCAGCTGCTCGCGAGCGGACTGCGCGCGGGCCACTCCTTGCTGCGCGCGATCGACGCCGCCTCCCGGGAGTCGGAGGCACCGACGGCGGAGGAGTTCGCCCGCATCGTGAACGAGACCCGTCTCGGCCGCGACCTGAACGTGTCCCTGGCCCAGACCGCCGAGCGGATGCGGAGCGAGGACCTCAGCTGGGTGGGGCAGGCGATCGGCATCCACCGCGAGGTGGGCGGCGACCTCGCGGAGGTGCTCGACCAGGTGGGCAGCACGATCCGCGAGCGCAACCAGATCCGCCGTCAGGTCTCGGCTCTCGCGGCCGAGGGGAAGATGTCCGTCTACATCCTGATGGCGCTGCCGTTCGTCGTCCTCGGCGTCCTGAGCCTGACCAGTCCGTCGTACGTGATCAAGTTCACGGAGCACTGGCTGGGCTACGTGCTGATGGTGGTCGCCGCGATCATGTTCGTCATCGGCGGCCTCTGGATGCGCCGCGTCATCAATTTCAAGTTCTGAGGGGCGACACCGTGCTCATCGCCTCGCTGTGCCTGCTCACCGCGCTCCCGCTGCTGTTCGCCGCCCTCGCTCCCGTCGGCGGAGAGCGCACCGCCGCCCGCCGCAACCTCATGCAGGGGCTCGTCCAGGAGGCGGCCGACACCCGCTCGGCCGCCGACCGGTTGGAGCGGATCGCGAGGAGGCTGCTGCTGCCCGGGGCGCTCCGACGGCTCGACCGCCTCCACGCGCACGCCGGGCGTCCCGCCGCCTGGCCGCTGGCGCGGGTGATCCTCGCGAAACCCCTGCTGGCGCTCGTCGCCGCGGGGGCCGCCGCCCTGGTGATCACGCGCCAGCCGCCGCCGATCCTCGTCCTGGTCCTCGTCGCGATCGTGGCCGTGGCGTACTTCGTGCCCGATCTGCTCCTGCACAGCCGCGGACTCGAGCGGCAGGCCGCGATCGCCCTCGAGCTCCCGGACACCCTCGATCAGATGCTCATCGCCGTCGAGGCCGGACTGGGCTTCGAGGCGGCGATGGCCCGGGCCGGCGACAACGGCAAGGGGCCCCTCGCCGAGGAGCTGGTGCGCACCCTCCAGGACATGCGCGTGGGCATGACGCGTCGCGACGCGTACCGGGCGCTGGAGCTGCGGACCTCGGTGCCCGACCTGCGCAGCTTCGTCCGCGCGATCGTGCAGGCCGACGTCTACGGCGTCTCGGTCAGCGGGGTGCTGCGGACGCAGGCGAAGGAGATGCGGTTGAAGCGCCGGATGCGCGCGGAGGAGAAGGCGATGAAGATCCCCGTCAACATCCTCTTCCCGCTCATGCTGTTCATCCTGCCGGTCCTCTTCATCGCGGTGCTGGGGCCGACCGTGATCTCGATCATCACCATGTGAGGACTCGAAATTCGAGCGTCCACTCGACATTGTGCTAGCGTCCGAGACGGCGCAGCCGCACGAGGCGGAGGCGTCCCCCACGACGACGTGACGGCTCGACTCCGCTCGGATGCTGAGGCGCGCGGCGCCGCAGCGCTCCGGCGCGGCGGCCTGACGGAAGGCTCCGTGAAGTGACCCCGACCTCGGCTCCCGAGCACTACCTCACCGACACCGGCCCCGGTCGGGGCCTGCGCCGCCGGGCCCGCTCGTGGCTCCACTCCGACGCCCCGTCGATCGCGCTCGACGGGCAGTGGCGCTTCCGCCTGCTGCCGGCCGCGCCCGGCACCCTCGGCGGACTGGACGTGCTGCCCGAGGGCGAGGGAGTGGACGACGTCGGCTCCGAGTCCTTCGACGACTCCGCCTGGGACTCGATCCCGGTGCCCGCGCACTGGGTGCTGCAGGGCGACGGCCGCTACGGCCTCCCCGCCTACACGAACGTCCGGTTCCCCTTCGCGACCGAGCCGCCCTTCGTGCCGGACGAGAACCCCACCGGCGACTACCGCCGCACGATCGAGGTCCCGGAGTCGTGGAGCGGCGCCGAGGCGGTCGTCCTGCGCTTCGACGGGGTCGAATCGCGCTACCGGGTCTGGGTCAACGGCGTCGAGATCGGCATCGGATCCGGCAGCCGCCTCGCGCAGGAGTTCGACGTCACCGGGGCCGTGCGTCCGGGCGAGAACCTCGTCGTGGTGCGCGTGCACCAGTGGTCGGCGTCGAGCTACGTCGAGGACCAGGACCAGTGGTGGCTGCCCGGGATCTTCCGCTCGGTGCACCTGCTCGCCCGCCCCCTCGGCGGGCTCGAGGACGTCTGGGTGCGCACCGGCTACTCGGACGGCACGGGCACGATCGACGCCGAGCTGACCGCGTCGCCTGAGGCGTTCCCCGTCGTCCTGCGCGTCCCCGGGCTCGGCCTCGACGTCGAGTGGGCGAGCGCCGACGACGTCGCTCCGATCGCCCTCGACGCCGTCGAGCCGTGGTCGGCGGAGTCGCCGCACCTGTACGACGCCGAGATCGCCTCCGCGGGCGAGACCGTCTCGCTCCGCCTGGGCTTCCGCACGGTCGAGATCCGCGGCGACCGCTTCCTGGTGAACGGCGAGCGCGTCGTCTTCCACGGCGTGAACCGGCACGAGACGCACCCCGATCGCGGGCGCGCCTTCGACGAGGACTCCGCCCGCGAGGACCTGGCGCTGATGAAGCGGTTCAACGTCAACGCGATCCGCACCAGCCACTACCCGCCGCACCCGCGGCTGCTCGACCTCGCCGACGAGCTCGGCTTCTGGGTCGTCCTCGAGTGCGACCTCGAGACCCACGGCTTCGAGCGCTGGGGCTGGGCCGGGAACCCGAGCGGCGACCCCGCCTGGCGCGAGGCGTACCTCGACCGCATCGAGCGCACCGTCGAGCGCGACAAGAACCACCCGAGCATCGTGCTCTGGTCGCTCGGCAACGAGGCGGGCACCGGAGCGAACCTCGCCGCGATGTCGGCGTGGGTGCACGGCCGCGACCCCGAGCGCCCGGTGCACTACGAGGGCGACTACACCGGCGCGTACACCGACGTGTACTCGCGGATGTACTCCTCGGTGCCCGAGACCCGGCAGATCGGCGACGACGCGTCGCGCACCACCCTGCTCGGCTGCTCCCCCGGAGAGTCCGCGCGCCAGCGCTCCAAGCCGTTCCTGCTCTGCGAGTACGTGCACGCCATGGGCAACGGACCCGGCGCGATCGACCAGTACGAGGACCTCGTCGAGCGCTACCCGCGCCTGCACGGCGGCTTCGTCTGGGAGTGGCGCGACCACGGGCTCCGCGCCCGCACCGCCGACGGCGTCGAGTACTGGGCCTACGGCGGCGACTTCGGCGAGGTCGTCCACGACGGCAACTTCGTGATGGACGGCATGGTCCTCTCGGACAGCACCCCGAGCCCGGGCCTGTTCGAGTGGAAGCAGATCGTCGCGCCCGTGCGCACGCGCCTCGACGAGGACTCCGTCGTCGTCGAGAACCGCCGCCACGACGCCTCCACCGCCGACCTGCGCGTGCTGTGGCGAGCGGAGGTCGACGGCCGACCCAGCGCCGAGGGCGTGCTCGAGACCGGAGTGATCGCCGCGGGCGGCTCCACGACCCTGCCGCTGCCCTCGGTCGAGGTCGCGGCCGCCGGGGAGACCTGGCTGAGCGTCGACGTCGTCCTCGCCGCCGCGACCGCGTGGGCCCCCGAGGGGCACGTCGTGCACACCGCGCAGCGCCGCCTCTCGGCCCCGGCACCGCAGCCCGTCTGGGTGCGCGCCCGCCGCGGCGGCGCCCTGGGCGAGGACTCGGCCCTCGGCGTGGCGCGCTTCGGCGGCGGACGGCTGCGCTCGCTGGCCGGCCTCGCCGTCGACGGTCCGCGCGCCGAGCTGTGGCGCGCCCCCACCGACAACGACGAGGGCGCCGGATTCCCCGCGTACGTCAGCGGCGACCCGAACGCGGGGGACGGACGCGGCGTTCCCGCTCCGTCCTCGGCCGTCCGCTGGCGCGAGGCGGGCCTGGACCGCCTCGTCCCCCGCCTCGAGAGCCTCGACACCTCGGACGGCCTCCGCCGCCGCACCCGCTGGTCGGCCGCCGACCTCGACGCCGCGCTGCTGCTGGACGAGCACTGGACGGCCGACGGCGACGGAGTCGTCCTGCGCGCCGCCCTCGCACCGACCGGCCGCTGGGACCTCGTCTGGCCGCGCCTCGGGCTCACCTTCGAGCTGCCCGCTTCGATCGACCGCGCCGACTGGTTCGGCACCGGGCCGCTCGAGTCCTATCCCGACAGCCTCCGCGCCGCCCGCGTGGGACGCTTCTCGGCCGGGATCGACGCGCTGACGACCCCGTACGCGCGACCGCAGGAGAGCGGGCACCGCTCCTCCGTGCGCGACCTGCTGCTCGCCGAGGCGGGGTCGCCGCGCCTCCGGATCGAGGCGGCGCGCGATCTGCACGGTCGCCTGCCCGGATTCACGCTCGCCCGGCACACTCCGCAGCAGATCTCCGCCGCGCGGCACCCGCACGAGCTGCCGGAGTCGACCCGCTCGGTCCTCACGATCGACGCCGCCCAGCACGGCCTCGGCTCCCGGGCGTGCGGCCCGGACGTCTGGCCCGACTTCCAGCTGCGGCCCGAGGCGCGCACGATCCTGCTGCGCTTCAGCGCGGCGGAGTGAGGCGGCGCCGGGCCCCGCACGAACGGAACGCCCGCGGGACCTCGTCGTCCCGCGGGCGTTCCGCGTCCTGCCCGGCGCGCGCGCCGGTCCGATCACTCCTGCGGTCGGATCACTCCTGCGGCTGGTGCGGCAGCGGACCGCCGATGAGGAGGTCGCTGTTCTCGCGGCGGCGGCGCAGCACGACGGCGGTCACGAGACCGGCGAGCAGGATCGCGACCAGCAGGCCCGCGCCGATGGTGAGGCCGACGCCGGCCGAGAGTCCGCCGGAGCCGTCCGCCGAGGCGGGCGAGACCAGACCCGACTTGGCGGTCGTGATCGCGATGCCGCAGACCTGCGACGCGTCCGGCACCTCGACGGAGGAGCCGCTCTCGGGGTACGCGATCGTCACCGCGGCGGTGCGCCCCGAGACGGAGCCGACGGCCACGATGCAGTACACCTCGGCCGTGGGCTCCTTCACGACCGCGTCGCCGAGCGCGAGGTCGGACCAGCCGAGCGCGTCGACCCGGACCGACAGCGCTCCGGCGGCGAGCTCGGCGCGGACGCCGGTCGTCGTGAAGGCGCCGACCGACACGGTCTCGATCGGGCCGAAGCCCCAGACGGCGCCGCGGGGCGAGCCCGCCTCGCTGCTGGTGGACTCGCGCGGCTCGACGAGCACACCGGGCGCGGTCGAGGCCGCCAGCGAGAACGTGGTCGAGGCCGAGGAGCCGCGGTCGCCGGTGACCTGCACCGTGTAGGCGCCGATGGAGGAGAGGGCGGCGGCGGGGACCACGGTCGAGCCGGTGCTGGTCGTCTCGCCGTCCTGGCGGCCCTCGACGGTCAGCGGCGTCTCGGTGCCCGAGGGAGCGCGGAGGACCGCCGTGGCGGACTCCTCTCGCTGGAAGCCGGCGTACGCGGCACCGACCCCGTAGAAGCGGGCCAGGTCGACGGTCAGCGCACCCGGATCCACGCCTGCGTCGCGGGTGAGGTACACGGAGACCGCGGGAGCGGTGGCCTCGGCGGCCGGCTGGCCCTCCGCGGCGGGCGCGGGCGCGGCGGCCGGGTCGGCGGCCGACGTCGAGAGCAGGGTGCGGCCCGGAGCGGAGGAGCGCGGCGCGCTCGACCCGGCCTCGGTCGTCGCGGTGCCGCCGGCGGCACCACCGCTCGGAGCCTGCGGCTGAGCCGGGCGAGGGTTGGCGGGAGCAGGGTTGGCCGGTGCGGGGTTCGCGGGAGCGGGGTTCGCCGGCGCGGGGTTCGCGGGAGCCGGGTTCGCGGGAGCCGGGTTCGCCGGCGCCGGGTTCGCGGGTGCCGGATCGACCGGCGTGACCACCGGAGGCGAGGGGTTGGTGGGCGGCACGGGGTCCACCGGATCAGTGCCGGGATTCACCGGACCGACGGGTCCCACCGGATCGGCCGGCCCGGGATCGACAGGCCCGGGGTCCTCGGGTCCGGGATCCACAGGTCCGGGATCCACCGGACCGGGGTCGACAGGACCCGGATCGACAGGACCGGGATCGACGGTCCCCGGGTCCACCGGCGCCGGGATCTCCAGGGGTGCACTCGCAGCCCCGCCCGGTTCCAGCTCGGCCGCCTGCGCGGAGGCCGGCAGCGCGAGTCCCGCGACGAGCGCCGCCAGGACGAGCGCGGAAGCCGCGGTGCGGCGACGCTGACGTGACATGGATGTTCCTCCCCCGCGAGACGCAGCCTGCACCCCGGAAACAGGGACAGGCGTCCCCGGGAAAGAGACTATGCGGGATGGGCGCGCCATCACCGTCCGATCCGTCCCCCTTCTGCGGGGTCCGCTACAACGATCGCATCACGACGGCCGTGTCGGAGCGGTCGCGGAGTCGCTCAGACCTCGAAGTCGACGCAGGCCCTCTCGCGCACGAGCGGGCGGATGAAGCCCGCGACGCGGCGGTGGTCGGGGTGCTCGACGTACGCGTTCAGCGCGTCGGCGTCGGCGTAGTCCGCGATGAGGACCATGTCGAAGTTGTCCTTCGGGAAGAGCGAGTTCTTCCCGATCGTCATCGACTCGATCTCGGGGATGATCGGCAGGAGGCTGCGCAGGGCGTCCGAGATCTGCTCGGTGTGCTCGGCCCGCTGGGCGGGGTCGACGGCGTTCAGCTTCCAGGCGACGACGTGGCGGATGGTCATGCGTGCTCCAGGAGTGCTCTGCGGAGGCGGACCGGGTCGATGCGCCAGTAGTTGTGGACGCGACCGTCGATCAGGAGGACCGGGATCTCCTCGACGAACCGCTCGTGCAACTCGGCGTCGTCCAGGATCGAGACCTCGGACAGCGAGACGGCCGGAGCCGCGTCGTCGTGCTCGAGGTCCGCGAGGACCTGCTGCACCACCGCGCGGGCGTCGTCGCACAGATGGCAGCCGGGCTTGCCCACGAGAGTCAGCGCGACGTCCACCATGCTCCCAGTTTAGAGGAGCGGCGCTCGAGGCCGGGACGGCCTGGCGCGCGAGCCGGCAACGCAGACGAGCGCCCGATCCCGGAAGGGGAGCGGACGCTCGAAGGGGAAGGAGGCCTCGGCCTACTTCTTGTTGCGACGCTGGTGACGAGTCTTGCGAAGCAGCTTGCGGTGCTTCTTCTTCGCCATACGCTTGCGACGCTTCTTGATAACAGAACCCACGAAGACCTCACAACGTTCAGGGGGGTCGACCGCCCGACGGACGGCCGCTTACGAGAAAATGCCTCACGCGAGCTTACACGACCGAGCGGGCGGCCGGGTCACGCGCCTAGCAGACCCCCCGTCGACGGCCGGGACGACACGCGTCACTTGCGGATGCGCAGCGCCTCCGCCACCTTCGTCGCCCCCTCGCTGACGCCGCGCTGGATGTCCTGCACGACCGCGCTGACCTGGTGGGTGCGCTCCGCCAGCGCCCGGCCCAGCGACTCCGCCCGGGCCGCGGCCGTCGCGTCCAGCAGCGCCGGCTCGTCGACGGCGTCGGCCTCGAGGAACGGCAGCAGCCAGTCCTCGACGACCTCGAGCGGCGCGTACTGCAGGGCGTAGAAGCGGTGCTGCCCGCTCTCGCGGACGCTCACGAGCCCCGCCTCGCGCAGCACCTTCAGATGCTTGGACACGGTCGGCTGGCTGAGCTCGAGCCGCGCGACGATCTGCGAGACGCTGATGCCGGCGGCGCCCGCCTCCCGCTGCTCGAGCAGGAGGGAGAGGATGTCGCGGCGGGTGCCGTCGGCGATCACCGCGAAGATGTCTGGCATGCGCCCAGGGTAGTCAGCCCTCCTCGCCGCGTCGCGGGTCGTCGCTCCCCCGCCCCGTCCCGGCGCCCCGAGGGCGACGCGGCGAGCGGGTAGCATGGCCGCGATCGAGTGGAGGATCCGCCGTGGTCATTCGCCAGCAGTTCCGCAGCCCCGTCGGGGTGTCCCCCGTCTCCCCGTGGTCGGGCTTCGAGCGGGCTCGCGACCTCATCGACGACTTCGCCGGCCGCTCCCCCTCGCGCTTCGCGATCCTGATCTTCTCGGCGCTGATCCTGGTCTTCACGCTCCTCTTCTCGCTGCCGGTCTCGACGACCGCCGGCGAGGTCACTCCGCTGCACGACGCGTTCTTCACCGCCATGTCGGTCATCTGCGTCACGGGCCTGGCCACCGTCGACATGGCGACGCACTGGTCGGCGTTCGGCCACTCGATCATCTTCATCGGCGTCAACATCGGCGCCCTCGGCGTGCTCACCCTGGCGTCGATCATGGGCATGGCCGTCTCGCGCCGCCTCGGCCTCCGCGCCAAGCTCATGGTCGCGAGCGACTCGAACCCGCTGCGGATCCACTCGGGTCCCGTCGCCGAGGGCCAGGCGGTGCGGCTCGGCGAGATCGGCGGGCTGCTCACCACGGTGGCCGTGAGCGCCGCGGTGATCGAGATCGTCGTCGCGCTCCTGCTGTTCCCGCGGATGCTGATCGACGGGATCCCGATCGGCGAGGCGGTGTGGCACTCCTTCTACTACTCGGCGATGGCGTTCACGAACACCGGGTTCTCGCCGAACGCCGCCGGGCTCACCCCGTTCGAGGACGACTACTGGTTCCTCGGGATCCTGATGATCGGCGTCTTCCTCGGCTCGATCGGCTTCCCCGTCATCTACGCCTTCTCGCGCGGCTGGCGCCGCCCGCGCAAGTGGTCGGTGCACGTCAAGCTCACGCTCGTCACCTCGCTGATCCTGCTGGTCGCCGGGGCGGCGCTCTACATCGTGCTCGAGTTCGACAACCCGAGGACCTTCGGGGTGCTCGACGCGGGCGACACCGTCTTCCAGTCGTTCTTCCTCTCGACGATGACCCGGTCGGGCGGCTTCTCGACCATCGTCATCCCCGACCTCAACGGCTCCAGCCTGCTCGTCACCGACATGCTGATGTTCATCGGCGGAGGCTCGGCCTCGACCGCGGGCGGGATCAAGGTCACGACGCTCGCGATCCTGTTCCTCGCCGCGTTCGCGGAGGCCCGCGGCACCAACGACATGGAGGCGTTCGGCCGCCGGATCCCCAACGACGTCCTGCGTCTGGGCGTCTCGGTCGTGCTGTGGGGGGCGACCACCGTCGCCGTCTCGTCGGTGGTCATCCTGCACATCACGAAGGCCTCGCTCGACTACGTGCTGTTCGACGTGATCTCGGCCTTCGCGACGTCGGGGCTGTCGACGGGACTCACGGCGGAGCTCCCGCCGTCGGGCGTCTACGTGCTGGCGCTGACGATGTTCATGGGCCGCGTTGGTACCGTGACTCTCGCCGCCGCGCTCGCCGCGAGTCAGCGGAGGCAGTTGTTCAGACGACCGGAAGAGAGGCCCATCGTTGGTTGACCGCATCAGGTACGACGCCCCGGTGCTGGTGATCGGCCTCGGGCGCTTCGGTGCCGCCACGGCCGGCCAGCTCGATCGACTCGACCGCGAGGTGCTCGCCGTCGACGCCGACGCCGGGCTCGTGCAGAAGTGGTCCGAGCGCGTGACCCACGCGGTCCAGGCGGATGCGCGCTCGCTCGACGCGCTCGCGCAGATCGGCGCCCAGGACTTCCAGGTCGCCGTCGTCGCCGTCGGCTCCTCGATCGAGGCCTCCGTCCTCATCACCGCGAACCTGGTCGACCTCAAGATCCCGCAGATCTGGGCGAAGGCGATCTCGCGCTCGCACGGCAAGATCCTCGAGCGCATCGGCGCCAACCACGTCATTTACCCCGAGGCGGAGGCCGGCGAGCGCGTCGCGCACCTCGTCTCGGGCCGCATGCTCGACTTCATCGAGTTCGACGACGACTTCGTGCTCGCGAAGATGTACCCGCCCAAGCCCATCCGGGGCCTCACGCTCACGGAGTCGGGGGTGCGCCGCAAGCACCGCGTCACCGTCGTCGGCGTCAAGAGCCCGGGCAAGCCGTTCACCTACGCCACGGAGCAGACGGTGGTCTCGAACCACGACCTGATCGTCGTCAGCGGCACCCCGAGCGACATCGAGCGCTTCGCGGCCCTGGGCTCGTAAGGCGGGGCTCGCGCCGTCTCAGGACGCGGCGAGCTCGCGCGCCCGGGCGAGCGCCGCGTCCGTCGCCCGGGTGAAGAGCGAGGCGAGACCGGCCTCCTGCAGCACGGCGATCGCGCGCTCGGTCGTGCCGTTCGGGCTCGTCACCCGGCGGCGCAGCTCGGCGGGCTCCTCGCCCGAGTGCACGAGGAGCTCGGCCGCACCGAGGAAGGTGCCGGTCACCATGGTCGCGGCCTGCTCGGGCGTGAACCCCTTGTCGACGGCCGCCGCGATCAGCTCCTCGATCAGGAGGAAGACGTAGGCCGGCCCCGATCCCGAGATCGTCGAGAGCGCGTCGAGCTGCGACTCCGGCACCTCGACCACCTCGCCGACGGTCTCGAAGAGGCGGCGCACGAGCGCGAGGTCCTCGTCGCTCGACCGCGTCCCGGCACTCAGCCCGGTGACGGCCCGGCCGACGACCGCGGGCGTGTTCGGCATCGAGCGCAGCACGGGCACGCCACTCGGCAGGCGGCTCTCGAACGTCGCGACGGTGACCCCCGCTGCGACGCTGACGACGACCGTGCCCGGGGCGAGCGACCCGGCGATCTCCTCCAGCAGCGCCGGCACCATGTGCGGCTTCACGGCGACGAGGACGACGGAGGCGCCCGCGACGGCCCGGCGGTTCGCCTCGGCGTCGTCCTCGGTCGCGAACGCGGTGACCACGGGGTGGTCCCTCCACGCGGCGGCCTTCGCGGCGTCGCGGTTCGTCACCCGGACACCGCCCTCGATGCGGACGCCGGGAGCGAGCAGACCGCTGAGGATCGCACCGCCCATCGAGCCCAGGCCCAGCACGGCGATGGAGGGGAGCAGAACGGTGTCGTCGGTCACCCGCCCATCCTACGAAGCGCGGCGACGACGGACCCGGAGGGGGTCCTCGCCCGACCGACGGGACCCTAGGATGATCCGACCACCGACCGGCACCACCCCGGATCCCCGAGGAGACCACGTGAGCGCATCCGATGCCGGTGGAGCCGCCGCCGCGGCCGCAGGTCACGCCCGACTCCCGGTCCCCTCGCGCGAGAGCGTCGGCTGAGGTGCCGCGCGCGCTGGCGATCGTCAACGAGCGGGGAGCGGGCCTGGGCGTCCTCGAGCCGATCCTCCGGGAGCAGGGCTGGAGCGTCGACGCTCTGGCCGGCACCGACCTGGGCTCCGTCGACCTCGACGAGCCGGACCTGGTGGTCACCCTCGGATCCAGTGCCGGCGTCTACGAGACCGCCCGCCATCCCTTCATCGCGCCCGAGATCGCCCTGCTGCAGGACCGGCTGCACCACCGCCGCCCGACGCTGGGCATCTGCTTCGGCGCCCAGCTGATCGCCGCCGCCCTCGGCACGGATGTGCACCCGGGGCCGACCCGCGAGGTCGGATTCCGCTCGATCGAGCCCACCGCCGAGGGGATGCGGTCGCCGCTGCGCCACGTCGCGGGCGTGCCCGTGATGCAGTGGCACGGGGACACCTTCGCCCTTCCCGCCGGGACGACGCTCCTCGCCTCCTCCGCGGCCTACGAGGTCGAGGCCTTCGGCGTCGACGAGTGGCTGCTCGGGGTGCAGTTCCACCCGGAGCTCACCGGCGCGATGGCCGGTCGCTGGCTCGAGGGCGACGCCGAGTACGCGGCCGCGGCGGGCTACACCGAGGCCCAGCTCGGCGACGACGTGCGCGAGGGCCGCTTCGAGCGGATGCGCGAGGCGACCGGGCTCGTGCTCACGGAGTGGCTCGCGGGGCACTCGCGCGACTGAGCACCCGGTACCTCAGCGCCGCGCGCGGAAGAAGTCGAGGAGCAGGCTCGTGCTCTCCGGCGCCCGGAGCCCCGGGTACACCTCGGTGACGTGCGTGTGCCTTCGGTCGCGGAGGAGGTCGTGCAGCGAGCCCACCGCCCCCGCCTTCTCGTCCCACGCGCCGAACACGACCCGGTCGAGGCGCGCGGCCAGGATCGCCCCGGCGCACATCACGCAGGGCTCGAGGGTGACCACGAGCGTGCACCCCGTGAGCTGCCAGTCGCCCCGGGCGGTCGCCGCGTCCCGCAGCGCCACGATCTCGGCGTGCGCGGTCGGATCGG